>NZ_JBSZKT010000016.1:0-137189 GCF_055690525.1 Streptosporangium sp. H13245
TGACACCGGTGGAGCTGGTCCCCCTCGACCGCCACGAGATGACCGACTACCTGGCCGCGCTCGGCGGTACCGACGCCGGTGTGATGCGGAAGGTCATCGACCGGGCCGAGGGCAACCCGTTCTACGCCCAGGAGCTGCTGGACGCCGCCGCCGGGGGCTCATCGGTGCCCGACGGCCTGGCCAGCCTGCTGCTCTCCCGGGCGGAGCTGCTCTCCGACCCCGCGCAGCGGGTGCTCGGCGGCGCGGCCGTCGCGGGCCGCCGGGCCGACCACGACCTGCTCCAGCAGGCCTCCGGTCTCGACGACCTCGCCTTCGAGGAGGGCATGCGGGAGATCGTCTCGCGTGGCCTGCTCCGGCCCGACGGGGAGTACGGCTACGCCTTCCGGCATGCGCTCCTCCAGGAGGTCGTCTACAACGACCTGCTGCCCGGCGAGCGGACCAGGATGCATGCCGAGTTCGCCCGCCTGCTGACCATCCGAGGGGGGTCGGCGGCCGAGCTCGCCCACCACTACCTGGCGGGCCACGACCTGCCCGGGGCGCTGGCCGCGTCCGTGGAGGCCGGGCGGAGGGCCGAGCGGCTCGGGGCCCCCGCCGAGGCGCACCGCCACTTCGACCGGGCGCTCGGGCTCTGGGACCGCGTTCCCGACGCCGAGCGGCTGGCCGGGATCGGCCACGTCGCCCTCGCCGGGCGCAGCGCCGTCGCGGCGGCCGACAGCGGCGACAACCACCGGGCGATCTCCCAGCTGCGGAGCCTCCCGCCCTCCGCCGAGATCAACGAGCGGCTGTCGTACTACCTGATCGACGCCGAGGACGTCGAGGGCTCGATCGCCGCCGCGTACGCGGCCGTCGAGGCGGCGCCGGAGGGGCCGGTGCTCGCCCGCGCGCTCGCGACCTACGCCCGCTCGCTCTACTGGACCGAGCGGCACGACGAGGTCGAGGCCCTGGCCCGCCGCGCCCTGGAGACGGCCCGCGCGAGCGGCGCCGCCGACGCGGAGACCAGCGCGCTGATCACCCTCGCCGCCCTCGCCGCGCTCGCCGACGACATCTCCGGGGCCAAGGAGCTGCTCGCCTGCGCGAACTCCGAGAGCTCGGGCAACCTCGCCGTCGACCTGCGGGCCATCTTCACCTACGCTCGCGTCCAGTACGAGAGCGGCGACCTCGCCGAGGCGGCGGCCACCACCGACCGGGGGCTGCGGCTGGCGCACGAGAGCGGCCTCAACTGGAGCACCTACGGCACCGACCTGCGCTTCCTGCGCCTCCTGATCCACTACGTCGCGGGGGAGTGGGACCTGGCGGAGAAGGTCGCCGCCGGGTTCGCCGTCCGCGTCGGCACCCCGCCGGAGGCGGTCCTGTCGTCCTTCGCGCTCTTCGTCGAGGTGGCCAGGGGGCTGCCCGTCGTCGAGGACCGCCTGTCCTGGCTGAAGTCCTTCTGGAACGCCGACAGCACGATCATCGCCATGAGCCGAGGCCTGGCCGCCGAGCACGCCCTGTGGCACGGCGACCCCGAGACCGCGCTCGAACACGCCCGCGAGGGGCTCGACGCCCTGCCTCCCAACGACCCCGCCGCGATCCGGATCAGTACCACCGCCCTGTGGGCGCTGACGGACCTGGGACGCGCCGCAGAGGCCGACGCGTACCTGGAGCGGGCCAGGGTGCCCGCCACCGTCGGCCCCGGCTCCGTCCGGCGCGGCCCGCTCGGTCCCGAGGGGCTGGCCTGGCTCGCCAGGGCCGAGGCCGAATGGCACCGCGCGCACGGCCGCCTCGACGTCGCGGCGTGGCGAGCGGTGGTCGCGGCCTTCGACTTCGGATTCGTCTACGAGGTCGCGCGCTCGCGGTGGCGGCTGGCCGAGGCGCTGCTCGCCGAGGGCGACCGTGCCGACGCCCTGAAGGAGTGGAAGCTCGCCGTCGAGGCCGCCGAGTCACTGGGCGCCCGGCCGCTCGGCACGGCCCTGGCGGAGCTGGGGCGCAGGGCGCGCTTCACCTCCGCGCCGTCGGCCGTGCCCACCTCCGAGCCGTCGCCCGCCCTCACCGCCCGTGAGCAGGAGGTGCTCGCCCTGGTGGCCGAGGGCCTGCCCAACCGGGAGATCGGCGAGCGGCTGTTCATCGCGCAGAAGACGGTGAGCGTGCACGTCTCCAACATCCTGGGCAAACTAGGCGTCTCCTCCCGCACCCAGGCCGCCGCCGTAGCCCACCGGGACGGGCTGCTCTGAGCCGCTCCGGGGCGGCCTGCACTGGGACGCTTTGGGGCGGCTTGCACTGGGACACTCCGGGAGGGCCGCTCTGAGTTGCCTTGGGGTGTTGCACTAAGACGCTCGGGGACGGCCTGTACTGGGACGCTCGGGATGATCTGCTCTGAGCTGATTTGGGGCGGCTTGCACCGGAACGATTTGCACTGATGCACCCCGGGACGACCTGCTCTGAGCTGCTTTGGGGCGACTTGCTTCGGGACACTTTGGGACGGCCTGCACGGGGATGCCCTGAGAGGGCCTGCTCTGAGCCGCTCCGGGGCGGCCTGCACTGGGACGCTTGGCCGCACGGCCTCGTTGGAGCCTCTGATCCCCGCGAGAGTCACGGTTGACGATGTGGCCCGCCCCGACGGCAGGCTCCGATCGCCTCGTGGTCAGGCCTGGCTCCGGCCGCTGCGCGCGGTCAGGGCCAGCTCCCGGACGACCTGGATCAGCTCGGCCGGATCGAAGGGTTTCGTGAGATAGGCGTCGACCCCGATCCCCAGGCCCCGCCGCTTGTCGTCCTCCTGCGCCCGCGCGGTGATCAGGACCACCTTGATGTGGCTGGTCCCTTCGTCGTTGCGCAGCCTGGTGGCCGTCATCCAGCCGTCCAGCCGGGGCATCATGACGTCCAGCGTGATGACGTCGGGCATCACGTCCAGCACCCGGTCCAGGCAGTCCTGCCCGTCGGAGGCCGTATCCACCTGGAACCCCTCCAGGGTCAGGTTGACCGCGATGAGCTGCCGGATGACGTCGTCGTCATCCACTACCAACACCCTGCCCAGAACCTCTCCCACGGCGTGAGGCTAACTCCTCTCCCCCGCCCCCGCGCGGGTTTTCGAGGATGTGTACGCACAGCTATCCGGGGGCGACAGATGTTTCCCCGCTTACGCCCGGAATCCCGGGGCTCCGTGGACACGCCGCCGGACAGACGGGAAACAGCTGCCGAGCCTCTTACCGAGTGTGAGTACTCACGGTTGCCCCCAGGCTGGTGTCACCCGCCGTCCCCGGGATGATGCCATCCACTGTCCCCAGAGCGGTGTCACCTGCTGTCCCCCGGGGGCAGCCACTGTCCACAAGGCGGTGTCGTCCACGGAGTTATTCACAGAATCCGGTTCGGCTTGTTGGTGATCACCTCATCCCGCTGATCCTGGGGCCTCGATCCTTTATCGAGCCCAAGGAGGGCGTGCGTGATCACGACACTCGTCACCGTCACCATCCTCTCGGCGGCCCTCGCGGGAAGCTCCCCGTTCCCCGCGCCCCGCCTCTCCCCGGAAGCTTGCGACGCCTGGGCCCGCCTTCTCTCCCCCTCCCCGGCCGCCCCGCCGGACGAGACCCCTCACTGGCTGCCGAGGGAGATTCGCGCGGCCCTCGCCACCGCCTGCGAGCCGTGGTCCCTGTTCTCTCCGGACGCGGGCGGCGGCCGATCGACGTCCTCGCGGGACTCCTTCCCGTTCTCGGCTTCGCTCCCGGAGCCGATCCCGATCACCGAGCCGGTCCCGGAGCTGGTCGGCGAATGGCCGCCGGGGTTCCCGGAAGCGGGCGTTGGGCGGGAGTTCGACCCCTCCGGCCCGGAGGCGGGAAGGCCGGTGGATCCCTCGAACGCCCCGGATGTGTGGTTCAGCTCGCCCTCCACGGCGGAGCGGGGAGATCCCCGATCCTCCTCCGGGCCGAAGTCCTCGCGGGTGGGTGCCAATCGGTCGCAGCGCCCCTCCGAGGGGCGGAAAGCGCCCCTCAGCCCAAGGGCGGCGCCCTCCCGAGGGAAGGCCCCCTCCGGCGGGCGAGGGGCATCCTCACGGGGGAAGGCGGCGTCCTCGCGCGAAGGCCTCCTGGCCCTGCGGGGCCGGATCGCGGCCGCCACGGCACTCCGCCAGGTCGGCAGGCCGTACGTATGGGGTGGCGGTTCGAGTGCGGGCCCGACCGGCGGGGGCTTCGACTGCTCGGGGCTCGCCCTGCACGCCTGGGCCAAGGCCGGGACCAGCCTCACCCACTACACCGGCACCCAGTTCAGGCAGGGCCGGAGGGTGCCCTTCTCCCAACTTCGTCCGGGAGACCTGGTCTTCTTCGGCGGAAGCACCGGAGACCCCACCCACGTGGGCGTCTACGTCAAAGACGGTGTCATGGTCCACGCTCCCAAAACCGGCGACGTCGTCAGGACGACCGACTTCGCCACCTCGCCCTACTACCTCTCCCGCTACCGAGGCGCCGTCCGCCCCACCCCGCGCTGACTCGCCCCACTCCGTGGCTGACTCGCCCTACCCCCGCTGACCTGCCCCACTTCTCACCCCCCGCTAACCTGCTTCGCCCTCCCGGCTAAACCACCCCTCCCGGCTAAACCACCCCTCCCGGCTAAACCACCCCTCCCCGCTAAACCACCCCACCCCGCCTTAACTCGCCCGGCCCTCTGCCTCTGCTGATCTGCCCTACTCCACGCTGACTCGCCCTGAGGCCGCTAACCCACTCCACCCCGCTTTGGCTCGCCCGGTCCCCAGCTCCTGCTGACCTGTCCCCACCTCGCGCTGACTCGCGCTGCCCCGCTGCCCCACCCCGTCCCGCCTTGACCCGCTCTTGCACTTGTCCCTAGCCCTCGCTGGACTGCCCCATCCCGTCCCGTCTGGCCCTACCTCGTGCGGAGCCGCTCTACCCGCTGCCGTTTTGGTCACGTCCGGTGGCGTTTCGTCCCGCGCGGCGTGAGCCCGTGTGCCCCGCCAATGCCCGGCCGTCCCAACGGCCCCTTACCCTCGGCTTCCCCGCTGCCCTCGCCCCTGCTCTGGAGATCACTCGCTTCCCTAACCGAGTGTCGGTTTCCCTCAGGATGCTGGTAATGTAATCACGCGTTGGCCCCCTTAGCTCAGGGGATAGAGCACCGGCCTCCGGAGCCGGGAGCGCAAGTTCGAATCTTGCAGGGGGCACACTCGATCAGCATCGCAGGATGCGCTGGGACCCGCGGAAACGCGGGTCCTTCCGCGTTCCGGGCGTGCCACGCCACTCCGTGCGATCCCTGGTAGCCACGCCACCCCGTTCCGTCCTTGGTAAGGGTGTGTCTTCGCGCCACGGCATCCGACAACTCGTCGTTTCCCTCGGTGTGCTGGTAGCCGCCGCGTTCCTGTCTCTCCGGGGGTCTCCAAAACATTCTCGGGCAGTTCAGGATGCGCGGGGTCTCAGGGGCGACCGCAGGTGGTGAGGCAGAATTTGATCTCGGGATAGCGTGACGACGGCTTGTCCAGGAGGGGTTGTCGCCGTGACTTCAGGTGCTGGTCGAGGAAGGCCGCCACGTAGGTGCGGGTGAGCTCCGCGCCACGGGCCGCGGGCAGCATGCCGGGCAGCGGTTCGAGGCCGATGGCGTCCGCCACCAGCGGGATGTCGGTGAAGGATTGGTGTTCGGCGCCCGACAGCACGATCCAGCGCTTCCACCCGGTCAGCAGTTTCCAGTCGCGGTCCCACGAATTGTCGGGGCCGCCCGGGACGTGCTCTTGCGAACCCAGGAACATGAACGGCCGGGAGAGGCCGCTCTTGGGGATGCGGGCGTAGCCGGTGCCGTCCATGTCGACTCCGGCGCGGATGCGCGGGTCCCTGACCATGGCCGCTACGGCGGCGGCCCCGCCGATCGACTGGCCTACCATCGCGATCCTTTCGCGGTCGATCAGGGAGGAACGCTTCCATTCTGAGGTCAGCCGGTCGAGGACGAAGGAGACGTCGGCCGCCCGGCCCTGAACCAGCCCGGCGCCGAAACCGGGGTCGGTGTTGCTGTCGCAGGCGAGGCATTCGGCGATCCGGCCGTCGGCCAGGGTGGTGGCGTAGCTTTCGTGGGGGTGGTCGATTCCGGCCACGACGTAGCCTCGGCTGGCCAGGTCCTCGGCCAGGGAGGTGAGGGTGCTCATCGGCTTGGTGAAGCCGGGGGAGAGCACCACCAGCGGAAGCTTGCGCCCGGTGGGGTCGGCGTCCTCGACGGCGTTGGTTCGTGTCCTGCTCAGCGTGTCGTACGGCGCGGTCGAGATCCCGGAGCCTCTCAAGAGGAGTTCCGCTTCCTTGGCCGTCATGTAGGGCGCCCGCTGCCCGTCGCGCCGTTCGGTGGGATACCACAGGGTGACCTTGAGTTCTCTGGCGTCGATGTCGGGGTCCCAGGGATCGGGGCGGGAGGTGTCGGTCAGGTGCAGGGTGGTGGTGCCGACCGGGTGGGGGCCGGTGGGGGCGGGCAGGGTGATGGGGCCGGGCGTTTTGGCCCGCGGGGCGTCGGCTCTGGGGGGCTCGGGCGCGGAGCAGGCGGACGTGGCCAGGACGGCCATTCCCACAACGAGGATCAGAAGTCTTCTCATGGAGGTCCCTTCACCTGTGCAGCAAGGTCAGGGCCTTGGCCAGCGCGGGGTCGTGTCCGGTGGCCGCGTCCTCGGGGGTGAGGGGGACGTGGTGGTCGGGTGGTACGCCGATCTTGTCGATCACTTCCCGGCCGGGCCCCAGGTGGTGTTTGTCGGGGAAGCTCAGGAGGGTGTTGTTGGCGAGCAGGTAGGAGCCGGCCGGGCCGGAGATGATCCCGGCGGTTCTGGTGCCGACCAGCTGTCCGGCGTTCAGGTCTTTGATCGCGGAGCTGAAGTGCTCACACGCTGAGGCGCAGCCTCGGTCGGTGAGCACCATCAGCGGCAGGCTGACCAGTTCGACGGTGTCGTCGGTTCGCATGCTCTGGCAGGTGCCGTCGACGGTGCACTGGTAGGCGGTGTTCTTGCCGTGGACGAAGGCGCTCAGCAGCCGGATCGCCTCGGTGGGGCTGCCGCCGCCGTTGCCGCGCAGGTCCAGGACGACGCCAGACAGGGTTCGGCCCTTTCGTAGCCGGGTGATCGCTCGCAGGACTCGGTTGGCGGAGTCAGGGGCGAATTCGGCCATCCGCACATAGGCGACGTCGTCGTCCAGCAGCTCCGACCGCACCACCCGCAGGGAGGTCAGGTCGCGTTGGAACAGGCCGGGGGTGAGAGTGAGGCTCCAGGTGCGGCCGGTGGCCTGTCGCAGCAGCCGCAGCCGTACCGGGCGCGCGTCGGGATACTGCGGGTAGAGGGCGGCGATCGCGGGGGTGGGTTTTCCGTCGATGAAGGGCGCTGATCCGTTGACCGCTTCGATGACGTCACCGGGGCGTAGGCGGGCGGCCTCGGCGGCGCCGCCCTGGACGGTGGTGATGAACAGCGGGGGCAGGGCGGTACCGGGGTTGGTGTCGGCCTGCGGGCCGGTGACGTTCGCGGTCAGGCCCAGGCCGTAGCCGTCGCCGTCGTAGTGGTCGGGGTGGCGTTCGACGTTGTGCGTCCAGCGGGCGTGGTTGTCTTCGAGGGCGGCCACGATGGCTTCGAGGGTGACGGTGGCCAGCCGGTCGCGCAGGCCGGGGACCTGGTCGGTGACTTTCTCGTAGGTGGTTTCGAAGGCGTTCCAGTCGGTGGTGCGGTTGCCGGTCAGGGCGGGCATGGCCGCCTCGGGCAGGTCGTGGCCGTTGCGGTTGAGTTCTTGGGTCAGGGCGACGAATCCGGCGTGCAGCAGTGAACGGGCGTCCAGGGTGGCGCCGCTGTAGTAGGTACCCAGGATGCAGAGGTAGGCCTGTTCGATGACGTCGATCGTGGTGGCCGTCTCGGCCGCGGGTGGTCCTTGGGGGCGGGCGCAGACTGTCGCGTCGGCGGTGCCTGCCTGGATGCGTGGTGGTGTGGGCGCGGTGCAGGCCGTCGCCAGCAGGAGGGCGAGCCCGGCGGCGATGGCCTTGGTGGCGGTCATAACAGGGGTTGTCGGGGTGGAGCTGGTTCGGCCGGTCGTCGAGGACGGCGTCTTGGTAGCGGTCATAACAGGAGTTGTCGGAGACTTGGCCGCTGTCATGACAGGCGCCTTCGGACCCACCAGAAGCAGAACCAGGTGAGGGCGGCGGTGAGCAGGGCGTAGATGCCGGTCTCGATCCACTGGAAGGGCCAGAAGCGTTCCAGGGGCTGGTAGGTCGCCTGCTGCCGGTAACCGAGCCGGTTGACCTCGGCCATGCACCCTCCCGCGGGGAGTCCCTGCGGTGAGCAGGGGCCCGACGTCGTGGAGACCGGGACGGCCCGCACGATCGTCGACGACGGGCCCGAGCTTCCGTCTCCGCCGGAGAGCGTACGGCCGGACAGATCGACCAGCCTGCTGGACAGGACCCAGGCGCCCGGGTGGCCGGGAACGGCCGACGTCCTCAGGAAGATCTGCAGGGATCCGCCTCCCGGCGCGCCGAAGCCGTCGATGTTCTCCCGGCCGAGCTCGAAGGTCCCGGCGACCGGGGGCATCAGGTGGGGCCGGACGAGCAGCGGCATGGCGAGCTGGATCGCGACGAAGACGGCCAGGGTGAGGGCCATGGCGGCCAGGGTGCGGCGTACCAGCATGCCCACGGTCACCCCGAGGACGAAGGCGAAGGCCGCGTACCCCATGGGGGCGATGCCGCGCGCGCCGAACACCACGGGAGCCATCTGCGCCATTTCCGGTACGGCCGACCTGTCCAGGGGGTCGGACCACCAGGTCACCGCGAGTCCGCACACGCAGGCCGCGGCCACTGCCGCCAGGCCGGTGAGCCCCAGTTTGACCGCCAGCCAGCGGCCACGGGTGATGCTCTGGTTCCACACCAGCAGGTGCGTGCCCGCCTCCAGCTCCCGGGTGATCAGCGGCGCCCCCCAGAAGAGCCCGACCAGCGCCGGCAGGAGCAGCACGACGAGCGTGAGGGCCAGGAAGGGGATGTCGTACTCGCCGAAGAACCGGTCGAAGAAGTCGAGGCAGGTGTCGTCCGGGGTGCAGTCGGCGATTCCGGCGGCGTAGTCGGAGGCCAGATCCGGGCCGGTCAGGGCCAGGACGGTGGTGAGGACCACGAGGACGGCGGCCATCATCGCGGCCGAGCCGCGGAACTGGCGCCAGGTGAGCCAGATCATCGCCGCACCTCCACGGCGGCCTGCCGGTTCTCCGCGGGGCGGCTGTCCATGTAGGCCAGGACGAGGTCCTCCAGGCTGAGACGGCCGGCCGTCCAGCCGGGGGCGTGGATCGGGGCGTCGGTGCGGACCACGTACGTGCTCTGCCGGTCGGTGTGGCGGGCGGAGACGACGTGCTGGTCGGCGGGGAGGTGGCCGGGGTCATGGCGCGGGCCGGTGAGCCGGTGGTGGCCGGCCAGTAAGCGGTCGACCTTCCCGGCCGTCCGGACGCGGGAGTCGACGAGGACGATCAGGTAGTCGCAGACCTTTTCCAGGTCGGAGACCAGGTGGGAGGAGAGCACCACGCTCAGCCGATGCTCGTCGGCGGCCTCCGTCAGCCCCTGCAGGAAGTCGCGGCGGGCCAGCGGGTCGAGTGCGGCGACGGGCTCGTCCAGGATCAGCAGTTCGGGTCGTTTGGCCAGGCCCAGGGTGAGGGCGAGCTGGGCGCGCTGGCCGCCCGACAGCTTGCCCGCCCGCTGGGCGGGGTCGAGGCCGAGCCGTGCGACGCGTTCCCGTGCCATGGCGGCGTCCCAGCGCGGGTTGAGCCGGGCGCCCAGTCGCAGGTGCTCGGCGACGGTCAGCCCCGCGTAGACGGGGGTGTCCTGGGCGACGAACCCGACCTTGGCCAGCTGCGCGGGCGTGCCCCCGGGCCGCCCGCCCAGTACGGTGATGCCGCCCGCCGAGGGCTCCAGCTGGCCGCCGGCCAGTTTCAGCAGCGTGGTCTTGCCGGCCCCGTTGGGGCCCACCAGTCCCACGACGTGGCCCGCCGGGATGTCGACGGTGCATTCGCGCAGCGCCCAGCGCCTGCCGTACTTCCTGCCCAGTGCCCGGGCTTCCAGGACAGCGGTCACGCTATGTCCTCCTGAGGAGTGATCCGAAGGGTGGTCATGAACGGCGCCCCGACGCTTTGTCGAAGCCGAAGCCGAAGCCGAAGCCGAAGCCGAAGCCGAAGCCGAAGCCGAAGCCGAAGCCGAAGCTGAAGTCGAGGCGAGGGTCGAGGCGCCGGAGCGGGGTGATGGCGGGAACGAAACTAGGCACTGCCCCTGCCGGTGCGCGTCGGCCGTCCTGCCGAGATCGCGTACCTCCTGAGAACGAAGGGCCGCCACGTCATCCCCGCGATGTAGTCCCCGGGACCGTGAGCCCCCGTCACAACGGCCGATGCGGGACGGACGGGCAGGCGTGACAATGTGCCGGTGGAAACCGGTGAACGACCGCCGTGGTGGCGGCATGTGCTCGACCTGGTCAGCCGGTCGGATGAGGACCACCTGGACCGGCGCGGTGCCGGGAACACGCCGGGGCCGGGGAGCGACGGGCCCCCGAGGCCGTCTCGTGGAGCACTCGCCGCCGACGCGGTGATCGCGCTGGTCCTGACGGTCATCGCGGTGACCGTCTCGGTGAGGTATCCGGTGACCGGTCCTCTCATGGATCAGCCCGAGGTGATCGAGTACCTGCGGCTCCGGCCTGCCGACTCGTCTCTGCCGTCGATGCCGGACCTCCCTGATCGCCCGGACCTTCCGGATATGCCTGATCTCCCGGACAAGCCGGATTCCTCGCTCGGCCATCCACCTTCCGGTGCCCTGATCAACGGCCCGTTCCCGTCCTCCGGCACCCCGTCGGGCAACCTGCCGGGCAACCCCGCAGGCAATCCGTCCGCTTTCCTCGTGGCGCTGACGACGTTGCCGCTGGCGGTGCGGCGCCGGTACCCCCTCGTCACCTTCTGGGTGGTGCTGCTGGCGGCGCGGGCCACCCACGACGGTGCGACCTGGATCACCGTGCTGGCCTGCGCTGTCGCCGCGTACGGTGCCGTCGTCCACAGCCGTCACCGAATCCTGGCGATGGGGGGTCTCGTGTTCGCGGCCGGGCTCGCCGGTGGCGCCTTCCGGGACGTCGCGCCCGCGCCGCCGAACTGGATGGGGCCGTTCGTCGTCCTGCTGAGCGTCGGCGTCTTCGGGAGCTTCGTCCGTTTCTGGCGGCGACAGCTGGGAGCCAGCCGGCACCGGCTCGCCGAGCTGCAACAGGCGCAGGAGAACGCCATGCGCAGGGCCGTCGCGGAGGAACGCTCCCGGATCGCGGCCGAGCTCCACGACGTGGTGACCCACAATGTCAGCGTGATGGTGATTCAGGCCGGCGCGGCCCGCAAGGTCATGGACGCGGAGCCGGAGCAGTCGAAACAGGCCCTGCTCGCGATCGAGTCCGGCGGCCGGGCCGCCATGGCCGAACTGCGCAACGTCATGGGCCTGCTCGCCGGTCCGGGCGGCGAGCGTCTCGACGGGCCCTCCGACGGGCTGGAACCCCAACCCGGGCTCGACCAGCTCGACGCCCTGGTGGAACGGGTCCGCGCCGCCGGAGTGCCGGTGAGCGCCGAGGTGTCGCCGCCGGGGCCGCTGTCTCCCGGGGTCGACCTCGCCGCCTACCGCGTCGTGCAGGAGGCGCTCACCAACACGATCAAGCACGCGGCCGGGGCCGCCGCGTCCGTGACGATCGGTCATGACGGCGACTGGCTGGAGATCGAGGTGACCGACACCGGCGGGGCGCGGAGCGCCGGGCCGCGGACCGGCGACGGCAGGGGGCTGATCGGGTTGCGCGAGCGGCTCGCCGTCTACGGCGGGACCCTGGACGCCGGGCGGACGGCCGGGGGCGGATTCCGGATCGAGGCCCGCGTCCCGTGGAGGACGACATGACCGAGCGGTTGCGCGCCGTCATCGCCGACGACCAGGCACTGGTACGCACGGGATTCCGCATGATCCTCGCCGCCGACGGCATCGAGGTGGCGGCCGAGGCCGCCGACGGGGAGGAGGCCGTCGCGGCGGTCCGCCGCACGAGGCCCGACGTCGTGCTCATGGACATCCGGATGCCTCGGATGGACGGCCTCGAAGCCACCCGGCGGATCCTCGCGGGCGACGCCGGGCACACCCGCGTACTGATCCTGACCACCTACGACCTCGACCACTACGTGTACGCCGCGCTCGCCGCGGGGGCGAGCGGGTTCCTGCTCAAGGACGTCACCCCCGAGCACCTGGTGGCCGCGGTACGCCTGGTGCGCTCCGGCGACGCCCTGCTCGCGCCCACCATCACCCGTCGCCTGGTCGAACGTTTCGCCCGCCGCGACACCGTGAAGCCCGCCCTCCACCGTGATCTGTCCCAGCTGACACCCCGCGAACTGGACGTGCTGCGCCTGCTCGCCGCCGGACTGAGCAACGCCGAACTCGCCGACCGGCTGACCCTCAGCGTGGCCACGGTGAAGACCCACGTCGCGCGCATCCTGTCCAAGCTCGGCCTGCGCGACCGTGCCCAGGCCGTGGTGGTCGCCTACGAGACCGGCCTGATCTCTCCCGGCGGCACCGGCTGACGGAACGTCCTTCGGGCCGTCGCGTGACAGGCCGGACAGGTGGATACGGTTCCACCGGAACGGTATCGGGGACCGGTTCGTTACAGGGGGACCGGGCATCGGGCCGACGGGGCGGAGCGCGACGGGAGACGGGCGGGGTCTCGGCGGGATGACGGTGGGGGCGGTCGTCGCCCGGGGTGCGGTTCGCCTCGGTAGCGGTGAAACAGTGGTGCGGAGTTCCGGAAAGGTTGCTCGATGCGTGCTACCACGGACGCCGACGTGCGGCGGGTGTTCGACCGGATGGCTGATCGGTACGACGACCAGATGCGGATCTGGGAGCGGCGCCTGTTCCCGGGGAGCCGGGAGTGGGCCGTCGGGCAGGCGCGCGGCCGTACGGTGGAGATCGCGGTCGGTACCGGGCTCAACCTGCCGCTGTACGACGCCGACGTCGAGGTGATCGGGATCGAGCTGTCCGAGCGGATGCTGGAGCTGGCGCGGCGGCGGGTGGCGCGGGACGGCCTGGGGGAGCGGGTGGAGCTGCGGCAGGGCGATGTGCAGCGCCTGGAGCTGCCCGACGGCCTCGCGGACACCGTGCTGTCCACGTTCACGATGTGCACCATCCCGGACCCGGTGGCCGCGGCGCGCGAGGCGTACCGCGTGCTCAAGCCGGGCGGGCGGTTCGTGCTGGCCGAGCACGGGCCGTCGAGCAACCCGATCATCCGGGCCGGGATGCGGCTGGTGGAACCGGTGTTCGTGCGGTTCGAAGCCGACTATCTCACTCGCGACCCCCGGCCGTTCCTAGAGCAGGCCGGTTTCCGGATCGAGTCGGTGTCCCGGATGACGCGCGGTGTCAGCTTCCGGGTGCTGGCCGTCCGGCCGTGACCTGCCGCCGTCCATCCGTGGGCCGCGTACCGGAAGACCGTTCGGGGTTCGTGCCCGTCATGGATCGGGGGCCATGAGCCGGACATGCTCAAATATGGGATGTTACGAGGATAAACAGGCATTTATGGGAGGTGTGTGTGACGTACGTCCTGCGGGAGATCGCCAGCCAGCCCGCGTGCTGGCGGCAGGCGCTGGAGATCGGCGCGGCGAACCCGGCGGGCCTGCCGGAGGCGGGTGAGCGCGTCGCCGTGATCGGCTGCGGCACCTCGCTGTACATGGCGCAGGCGTACGCGGTCCTGCGTGAGCGGTCGGGGCAGGGGGAGACCGACGCGTTTCCCGCCTCCGAGCTGCCCGCGCGCCGCTACGACCGGCTGGTGGCGATCACCAGGTCCGGGACCACGACGGAGGTGCTGCGCGCCCTCGACGCGGCAGGTGACGTCCCGACGGTCGCCATCACCGCCGACCCCGCGACCCCGGTGACCGGCCTGGCCGGGACGGTGGTCGCGCTGGAGTTCGCCGACGAGCGCTCCGTGGTGCAGACCCGGTTCGCCACCAGCGGGCTCGCCCTGCTCCGCGCGCACCTCGGGGAGGCCCCCGCCGACCTGGCGGCCCAGGCCGAGACCGCGCTCACCACACCGCTCCCCGAAGGGGCGATCTCGCGGCGGCAGTTCACGTTCCTCGGTGACGGCTGGACCAACGGCCTGGCCCAGGAGGCGGCGCTGAAGCTCAGGGAGGCCGCGCTGGCCTGGTCGGAGGCGTACCCCGCGATGGAGTACCGGCACGGGCCGATCAGCATCGCCGACGAGAACAGCCTGGTGTGGTTCTTCGGCGGCCAGGAGGGACTGCTCGACGACGTCGCCCGCACCGGAGCCCTGACCACGGCCACCACCCTCGACCCGCTGGCCGACCTGATCCGGGCCCAGCGGCTCGCGGTGGAGCTGGCACGGTCGCGCGGCCTCGACCCGGACAGCCCGCGCAACCTGACCCGCTCGGTGATCCTCCAGTAGTCATGGCCGCCGCCGGCCCGCCGGACGCCCCGTTCGGTGCCGGTCAGTCGGGCGCGGTGTTCGGCGTCCGCCGGGCGTGGCGCTCGGTGGCCTGCCGGAACCCGTGGTCAGCGTCGCCGGACGGTGTTCAGGAGCCAGCGGCGGACCACGGCCAGCGCCAGCGGTACCGGCACCGTGCCCGCCCCGAGTCCCACGTCGACCAGCAGGTCGAACACCTCCTTACGGCGGGCGGCGGTGTCGATCGCGGCGTCGATGAAGCCGGGTGACTGGGAGGCGAGGGCGAGCACGTCGGTGGTACGCAGGTGCCGCCCGAGGGCCCTTCTCAGCCCGCGCCGGTACGCGGGCAGCGGGTCGCCCGCCGCCTGGACGGCCGCCTCCCCGGCGAGCCTGCCGGAGACCAGCGCGTAGAAGATGCCCTCGCCGGTGAGCGGGTTGATGAGACCGGCGGCGTCACCGGCGAGCATCACCCGCCCGGAACCCGGCCCCGGACGGCCGGGGGACAGGGGCAGGTGGTGGGCGCGCAGGTCGCGGGCGCTCACGTGGGGCAGCAGCTCGGCGAGCCGTCCGTGCAGCACCTCCTTTCCCGGCAGGCCGGTGGCGTGCAGCCGGGGCAGGAGCATGCCGTAGCCGACGTTGGCGGTACCGTCGCCGATCGGGAACGACCACGCGTACGCGGGCCACCCGTCCCGCTGCATGAAGATGGACTGGACGTCGTCGTCGGCGGGTACGTCGGCGTAGCCGCGCACGGCGATCGCGGTGTGCCTCTCGGGGGAGGGGGGGACGCCGATGAGGCGCCGCACGGTCGAGTTGGCCCCGTCCGCGGCGACCACGGCGCGGGCGGTGACGGTGCCGTCGAGGACCACGTGATCGTCGCGGACGGCGAGCGCGCGGACCTGGTGGCGGCGGACCTCGACGCCTCGGGCACGGGCGGCGTCGACGAGGCGGGCGTCGAAGACCCTGCGGGGGACGACGTGGTTGGGCCTGGCGGAGGTGGCGGAGACGCGCGCGCCACCGGGGGAGACCACCGCCAGGCGCTGCGTCGGCCGGTAGTCGGCGATGAGGTCGGGAACGCCCAGCAGGGCGAGCTCGTCGCGCCCGTGGGCGGCGATGCCGTCGCCACAGGCCTTGTCACGGGGAAAGTCGGCCCTGTCGAGCAGCAGGACCCGCGCCTCGGGCCTGAGCTGTCTCGCGCGCAGGGCAGCCGCCGCCCCCGCGGGCCCGCCGCCGACGACCACCAGATCCCACACGTCATCCACCCCGGTGAGCCTTCCCCGTACGCCCGGAGGGAACCGCTCGGTCGTATGCCCGGGGGGAACCGCCCGACCTCCCTGGCCGTCCCGGCCAGGGGTTGGCTTTCCCCGTACGCCAGGGGGAACCGTCGTGGTGGATCTCGTGGGTGCTGGGGGTTTACGGGCTGTTTTTTTGTTGGTTCTTTTATGAATCGCCTGTCTTCGATGACGCGGCACCCGCTTTTCGCGGGGCGTTCTTCTTTGGTGTGCCCTCCCCGCCCGGACCGTGGGGGTGTTCGGGGGTGGCGGAGGTGAGCGGGACCGCGGGGCCGCGGACCACGTCCAGCTGGACGGTCTGGCGGGGCACCAGGAGGTCCAGCAACCAGCTTCCGGCGATGCGCGCCCGGTTGCGCGGGATGGCGAACAGGTGGTAACCCCGGGTGACCGCCTTGGCGAGCAGGCCCGACAGCGGCACGCCCAGCGGGTCCGCGGCGGCGTCGGTCCCGCCCAGGTCGACGACGAACCCCAGGTCGTGGTGCCTGTACGGCTGGAGCTCCCCGTGGCCGTAGGAGGCGGCGATGTTGCGGGCGGCCCGCTTGCCCTGGCGTCCGGCGTGCTGGGCGGTCATCGCGGTGTACTCGCCCGGCCGGGTGAGGTCGGGGACGGCGGCCGCGTCGCCGCAGGAGAAGATCTCCGGGTGGCCGGGCACCCTCAGGTACTCGTCGACGAGCAGGCGTCCCTTCACGGTCGGCAGCCCCAGGGACTCCACCATCGGGTCGGGGCGCACGCCGACGCACCAGATCAGCGACCTGGTCGCCACGAACTCCCCGTCGGAGAGCTTGACCCCCTCCGCCGTCGCCTCGGCCACGCTCGTACCGGTGCGGATCTCCATGCCCCGTTCGGACAGCGTCCGGTGCGCGATCCGGGACAGGCGCTCGTCCAGCTCGGGAAGGATGCGCGGGGCGACGTCGGCGAGGATCCAGCGCATCGGCTGGTCGCGCAGCCCCGGCCGGTGTTTGCGGATGGCGAGCGTGAGCAGCTGGCCCTGCGCCGCCACCTCGGTCCCGGTGTATCCGGCGCCCACGACCACGAACGTGCACCTGGCCCGGCGCTCCTCGGGGTCGTCGGACGCGTCGGCGAGCTCGACCTGGCGGATCAGGTGGTCGCGCAGGTAGAGGGCCTCGGCGATGCTGCGGAAGCCGTGGGCGTACTCGGCGACCCCGGGGACGGGAAGCAGCTTGTTGACGCTGCCGACCGCGACCACCAGGCGGTCGTAGCCCAGCTCGCGGTGGTTGCCGTCGGCGTCGGTGCACTTCACGCGGCGCGCCTCGACGTCGACGGTGTCCACCGTGGCGAGCAGGTGCCGTACCCCGGGGTAGTCGCCCGCCAGCGAGACCGCCACCTTGCGCGGGTCGAGGATGCCCGCCGCGACCTCCGGCAGCAGCGGCAGGTAGAGGAAGTAGTCGGTCGGATTGATCAGGACGATCTCGACCGCGCCCTTCGCGATCCGGGAGAGGGTGCGGACCACGGTGAAACCCGCGAACCCTCCTCCGATCACGACGACTCGTTGTCGCTGGACCATGACGTCGCTCCTTTCGACACTCCGTTTCCGGACTTCGTCTCCAGCGGCGTGCCCTGTCTGCCCCCGGGTCAAGCGCGACGGGCCGTTCCAGGTTTGCCCGTACGGGCGCGTACGGGCCGTGATCCCGGGCGGTGTGGCGCGGGGTGGGAAGGCGGATAAGGGGGATTAATCGCCAGGTCATCGCGCGGACAAGATGGCGGGGCGGGCGAGTGGGAGCCGCTTTCCGGGGGGATGGCCGGGGGAAGGCGGTGGAATCCGGATGCCGCGCCGGTTCGGTTCGGTTCGAAAAGGATCCGGTTCGAAAAGGATCCGGTTCGAGGATGACTCGGTTGGTTCGAGGACGATTCGGTCCGTTTGAGGATCGGCCGGTTTCCGGAGCAGGCCGGTCCGGGAACGGGCCGGTTTCGGGGATGGGCCGGTTCGAGGGGGGTGGGTCGTGACGACCTTCGAGCAGTCACGCGAGGAGCCGCTGACCTCACCGCTGGCACCGCGCGGCAGGAAGCCGGGCTCGATCGTCGTACGCTGGCTCACGAGCACGGACCACAAGGTCATCGGCTACCTGTACCTGATGACCTCGTTCGTCTTCTTCCTGCTCGCCGGGCTGATGGCCATGATCATCAGGGCGGAGCTCTCCTATCCGGGGATGCAGGTGGTGAGCCAGGAGCAGTACAACCAGCTGTTCACCATGCACGGCACCCTCATGCTGCTGCTGTTCGCCACGCCGCTGTTCGCCGGGTTCGCCAACGTGGTCATGCCGCTGCAGATCGGGGCGCCCGACGTGGCGTTCCCCCGGCTCAACATGGTCAGCTACTGGCTCTTCCTGTTCGGCGGGATGATCGTGTTCTTCGGCTTCATCACCGAGGGGGGCGCCGCCGACTTCGGCTGGACGGGATACTCGCCGCTCTCCAGCGCGACCCACTCCCCGCAGCTCGGCGGCGACCTGTGGGTCGTGGGCCTGGTGATGTCCGGGCTCGGCACGATCCTCGGCTCGGTGAACTTCATCACCACGATCATCTGCATGCGGGCCCCGGGGATGACGATGTTCCGCATGCCGATCTTCACCTGGAACACGCTGCTGACCGGCGTCCTGGTGCTGATGGCCTTCCCGGTGCTGGCCGCCGCGCTGCTCGTCCTGCTGGCCGACCGCAGGTTCGGCGCCCACGTCTACGACCCGCTGAACGGGGGGCCGATCCTGTGGCAGCACCTGTTCTGGTTCTTCGGCCACCCGGAGGTCTACATCATCGCGCTGCCGTTCTTCGGCATCATCACCGAGGTGATCCCCGTCTTCAGCCGCAAGCCGGTCTTCGGCTACATCGGCCTGGTCGGCGCGACGATCGCCATCGCGGGCCTGTCGATGACGGTGTGGGCGCACCACATGTTCGCCACGGGCCGGGTGCTGCTGCCGTTCTTCTCGTTCATGTCGTTCCTGATCGCGATCCCGACCGGGGTGAAGTTCTTCAACTGGGTCGGCACCATGTGGCGGGGGCACATATCGCTCGCCACGCCGATGCTGTTCGCCGTGGGGTTCCTGGTGACGTTCCTGCTCGGCGGGCTGACCGGGGTCATCATGGCCTCTCCGCCGCTGGACTTCCACGTGACCGACTCGTACTTCGTGGTCGCGCACTTCCACTACGTGGTCTTCGGCACCGTGGTGTTCGCGATGTTCGCGGGCTTCTACTTCTGGTGGCCGAAGATGACCGGCAAGATGCTGAACGAGAAACTGGGCAAACTGCACTTCTGGACGCTGTTCATCGGCTTCCACGTCACCTTCTTCGTCCAGCATCTGCTGGGCGCGATGGGCATGCCGCGCCGCTACGCCGACTACAGCGAACTCGACGGGTTCACCGACTTCAACCTGCTCTCCTCGGCCGGCGCCTTCCTGCTCGGCGTCTCCACGCTGCCGTTCCTGTACAACCTCTGGCACACCGCGCGGCACGCTCCGCGCGTGACGGTGGACGACCCGTGGGGCTTCGGCAACTCGCTGGAGTGGGCCACCTCCTGCCCCCCGCCCCGGCACAACTTCACCTCGCTCCCGGCCATCCGCTCGGAGCGACCGGCCTTCGACCTGCACCACCCGAGGACGGCGATGCAGCCGCGCCAGCTCGACCCGGCGAACGGGCTCAACGAGGAGATCTGACCCCCGGACCGTACGAGAGCGGGATCAGCCGAAGAGGCCGGTCTCGCGGCCGTCCTCGCCGGGCGGGCCGGGCTCTCCCGCCAGCAGCGTGTAGTACTCCACGCCCAGCGCGGGCTGTCCCACGTGGTCGGAGAGCGCGAAGAACGAGCCGTCCACGCTCAGCTGGGTGCGGTGCGCGCGCAGCGCGGTGATCTTGGCGCCCAGGTGCGCCCTCGCGTCGATCCGGGTCGTCACCCGCTCGCCGGGGACGCCGAAGCCGAACTCCTCGACGGAGCCGACCCGCTTGAACGGCCCGGTGCCCACCGCGCGTTCCAGCTCGTCCAGCGGCATGGCGGTGACGTAGAACCGGGAGGGCCGCCACGGCTCGCCCGCGCCGAAGGACGGGTCGGACGCCTTCTCGAACGCCCGCCACGCCACCCGGTGGGCCTGGATGTGGTCGGGATGGCCGTAGTAGCCGTTGTCGTCGTAGGTGACGACGACCTGGGGCCTGACCTCCCTGATGATCCGGACCAGCTCCGTGGCGGCCTCGTCGAGGTCGGCGCGGAAGAAGCAGCCGGGGTGGTCGTTGGACGGCGAGCCCATCATGCCGGAGTCGCGCCAGCGTCCGGGCCCGCCGAGGAAGCGGTGGTCGGCCACGCCGAGGGCCGCGCACGCCACCGCCAGCTCGCCCTCGCGGTACGGGCCCAGCCGGTTCTCCCGTCCGGCGGCGAGGTGGCCCAGCTCGGGAGGGACCACGTCGCCCTCCTCGCCCAGGGTGCACGTCACCAGGCAGACGTACGCGCCCTCGGCGACGTACCTCGCCATCGTGGCGCCCGTCCCGATGGACTCGTCGTCGGGGTGGGCGTGGACGAGGAGAATGCGACGGTCGTACGGCATGGCTCCGCTCGGCCCTCTTTCTGTTTCCGTGGTCCTCCCGCCGGGGCTCCCGGTGACGGGAGCCCCGGCGGGGGTCACCGCGCGTCGACGTATCCGCTGGCGGCGGCCCGGATCCCGGCCTGGAACCGGCTCACCGCGCTCAGGTTCTGCAGCAGCGCGCCGATGTGGCGGCGGCAGGTGCGCACGGACATCCCCAGCCTGCGGGCGACGGCCTCGTCGGTGAAGCCCTCGGCCAGCAGGGTGACGATGGCGTGCTGTATCTCGTCCGTCGCGCCCTGGTAGCCCAGGTCGGAGGCGGAGTAGGGGATCGCGGAGTTCCACAGGTGCTCGAAGACCTCCGACAGGAACCCGACCACGGACAGGTCGCGTGCGGCGACCGCCCCCGGCGCCGCACCCGCCTCGCCCGGCCGGGACATGAAGGCGATCTCCCCATCGAAGATCACGAGATGGTTCGGGAGCTGTGGCGTGGTACGCACGCTGGCACCGGCCGCGATGAGCTTCTTGATGTGCCCCCTGGTGGGAAGGTCGGCGCGGGCGCTGTGCTGGTAGAGCATCCGCATCCGCACCCCCCGCTCCAGCATGGCGAGGTTGCGGGTCAGCGTGTCGTCGAGGTCGGCCCAGGAGGGCGCGTTCGGCTCGATGCTCAGCATCTCGCGCTCGCACGCCTCCGCCGCCATGTGCAGCGATCCGCGCACGGCCGCGCCGTCGGGCAGCGTCTCCACCGGGTTCGCCGGTTTCCTGGTGCGCTGCACCTCGTCGTATCCGTGCATCAGGGAGTGCATCTGCGTACGGATTCCGGTGATCAGGTCGCGCCGGTGGTGGATCTCCGTCTCCATCGGCGATATCAGCGAGGCGGCGGCGATCTCCGGGTTCACCGGTACGAGGTTGGTCAGATGTCCCGGCTCCGGGCGGAGCAGGTGCAGGCGGGTCAGCCGTTCTATCGCGTCCTCGACGGTGCGGGGGTCGAGGTCGAGCTCTTCGGCGACGTCGCGGGCCGTGCCGATGTGGCCCCTGTGAAGTGCCCTGAAGTAGACGGAGGCGGTGTCCTCGTCCAGGGCACGTAGTTGGTCAGATAGTCCACCCACAAGCCTTATCCCCCTTGCGGCTATTCTTGCCAGAGTGTGCCAGAAAATTGCACAACATTGCTAGATAGTTGTGAAGAACTGTCTGGATCGCTTTCCTTATCGGTATCAAAGGGGCTGGAGAGCTTGTGGAGGGCCTGTGGAGACGCCGGGCCTCTCCCGGGGGGCGCGAACGTAACCGCACACCAGGGCGCTGGCACCATCGGGGTGGCCAATTGTTGCCAATGTCCTGTGCCGTGACGCCCGCGTCAACCGGTTGACGACGCCGCGGGCGAGAGTGTCTGATCATTCACAGCTCGCGACCGGCGTGTCCCGCCGGATCGCGACGACCACCCCGGCCTCACGTGATCCCACGACGGCCGGGCACGACTTCCGGATTCCGTCCCGGGAGAACGGCGGGGGCGCCGCGTGCGGCGGCCGTGTCTCGCCGGGCTTCTCCACGCCCCCGCCGGGATCCTGTGACGGCGCGGTCGCCCGGGAGGCGGGACGGCTCGCGCCGCGCCGCCCGCGAATCCGGCACCGGTGCCGGGGTTCCGGTCACCGGAGATTCCCAGCCGCGGGAGCGGAGAACGACGCGTCCCGGGCGAATGCTCAAGCGGAGGTGAATGCCTGTGCCGCGACGCCTTCCCCCTCCCCGGAGGATTGCGACCGTCAGCGTCCTTACTTCCCCGTTCGCCCAGCCGGGCGGGGGCGACGCGGGGGGACTCAACGTCTACATCGTCGAGGTCGCCCGGCGGATGGCGGCGCTGGGCGTCGAGGTGGACATCTTCACGCGCGCCACCGCTCCCGGCGCGCCGCCGCTGGCCGAGCTCGCCCCCGGCGTGCTGGTCAGGCACCTGGCCGCGGGACCGCCCAGGGAACTCGACAAGAACGACCTGCCGGACACGCTCGGCCCGTTCACCGCCGAGATGCTGCGCGTGGCGGGCCGGTACGACCTCGTCCACGCCCACCACTGGCTGGCCGGGCGGGTGGGAGCGGTCGTCAAGGAGCGCTGGGGCGTTCCCCTGGTGCAGTCCATGCACTCGCTCGGCGCGGTCAAGAACGCGTCGCTCGCGGCGGGCGACGAGCCCGAGCCCGCCGGGCGCATCGCGGGGGAGACGGAGGTGGTGGCCGCCGCCGACCGGCTCGTCGCCAACACCGTGCAGGAGGCCGACCAACTGGTCACGCTGTACGGGGCCGACCCGGCCAGGGTGCGGACGGTCAATCCCGGCGTCGACCTGTCCCTGTTCCGCCCCGGCTCGCGGGCCATGGCCCGGCGCGCGCTCGGGCTTCCCCCGGACGCCGTCGTGCTGCTGTTCGCCGGGAGGGTGCAGCCGCTCAAGGCGCCGGACGTGCTGCTGCGGGCCGCGGCCAGGATGATCCGCCACGACCCGGGCCTCGCCGGGCGCCTGGTCGTGGCGGTCGTGGGCGGGCCCAGCGGAGCCGGTTGGGGCCGCCCCGACCACCTGGGCAAGCTCGCCGCCGCGCTCGGGGTCACCGGCCAGGTACGGCTGGAGCCGCCCTGCCCGCAGCCCAGGCTCGCCGACTGGTACCGGGCGGCGACCGTCGTCGTGGTGCCCTCCCACGCCGAGACGTTCGGCCTGGTGGCCGTCGAGGCCCAGGCGTGCGGTACCCCCGTGGTCGCCGCGGCCGTCGGCGGCCTCCGCACCGCGGTGCGGGACGGGATCTCCGGCGTGCTCGTGGACGGGCACGACCCGGCCGCGTACGCCCGCGTGCTCGGCGACCTCGTGGCCGCGCCCGGGCTGCTGCGGGCGCTCGGCGAGGGCGCGATCGCGCACGCGTCCCGGTTCGGCTGGGACCAGGCCGTCGGCAGGCTGACGGAGGTGTACGCCGACGCCGTCCAGGCTGCGGAACCGAGGGGCGGTGGCTCGCGGGTGGGCGGGTCAGCGGGCAGTTCGCCGGTGGTGGCGCCGCTCGGGTAGCGGGGACGGCGGATGGCGCCGTTCGGGGGATGGTCGCGCCGCTCAGGCGGTGGGGTCGACGAGGCGGGCGCGGGCGGCGGCCAGGTCGTCGTCGCCGAGCCCGGCCCCGCGAAGGTAGGACTCGACGTCGAGCGACTCCACCGTGGCCGTGATGACCTCGCGGGCCGTGGTGTTCGCGCGGGCGAGCGTCGCCCGGATCCTGGGGTCCTCGTCGGCCTCGCCGAGCTTGACGAAGAGAGGCCGCAGCCGCTCGGTGCTCAGCTCGTAGTCGGCGGCGATGTCGGCGGCCGACACACCCGCGAGGGCGAGCATCAGCAGGGTGACGAGCCCGGTGCGGTCGCGGCCCGCCATGCAGTGCACGACGACACCGCCCGGCTCGGCGCGGGCGATCGCCGACACGGCGGCGGCGCACCGCTCCGCCTTCCGCTCCAGGAAGGGCCGGTAGTACAGGGGCGTGCCGTACAGGCCCGCGACCGGCCCGGTCCAGAACTCGGTGTCGCCCCGGTCGTCCAGGGGGACGCGCACGGTGGTCAGACCGGCGGGACGGCTCACCACACCGCCCCGCCAGTCGCCGTCGTTGCGCAGGTCGACGACCGTACGGACGCCGTGGTCCGCGAGTGCCCGCCATCCGGCCGGGCTGAGGCGCTCGGGGGCGTCGGAGCGGACGAGGGCGCCCCAGCGCGTCTCGCGGCCGTCGGCGGTGCGCATGCCGCCCAGGTCGCGGACGTTGTGGCAGCCGTCCCAGTCGAGGTGCCGGTTTCGCGGGACGACGGCGCCCGCTCCTTCGCGCCCCCGGTCGTCCACGTCGTTCGTATCGCCTCTGTCGCCTGTGTCGCTCATGTGAGGTCCTTCCGGTGTCTCGTCGTGCCACCGTTGTCAGGTCGCCGAGATCGTGCCGCCGGGCGCCGGGGGGTCTCCCGCGCACTCCGACGCGGCCCAGGCCATCAGGTCCTCGATGTACAGGAGCATGTCCTCCGCGGTCTCCCCCCAGCCGGTCGCGTCACTCCACTGGAGGCTGAACACGGCGCCCGCGGGGCGGTGCAGGACGGTCATCATGTAGCGGGCGCCCAGCGGGCGAGGTGGTGAGAAGGTGACGATCCGGTCGTCCTCGTCGCCGGGGAACCCGTCGTCACCCGCGGGCCACAGCGTGTTGAGGTCGTCCGCGACCCCCTCGTCCATGTAGCTGAACCGGGGGTAGGCCACCCCGGTCTTGTACAGGCCGCCGAGGATCTCCTCGCACATCCGCTCCGTGGCGTACGGGTCGGCGTTGGCGAACCGGTGACCGGACAGCTGCTGGGCGGCGCAGTCCGCCAGCGCCCTCCGGTACGCGGCCCCCGGTGAGCCGGTGGACATGGCGGGCAGGAGCACGGGCATCGTCATGGTGGCCTTGCGCACCGATCGTCCCGCCCCGGCGGAGAAGCGGTTCGCCGAGATCGCGAAGATCCCGGCCCGCGACGACCGTTCCACCGCGCAGACGGCGGTACCGAAGGCGAGGAGGAAGGCGGCGGAGGGGGAGACGCCCGTCGCCCGCGCTATGGCGTCGGCCGCCCGCCCCGCGCGGCGGGACGCCAGCCAGCAGGAGCGGAACTCCCCCCGACCAGGCTCACCGGACCGTCCGAGGGGGGCTCGCGAGGGCGCGAAGGGCACGTGGCTGTCGAGCGCCTTGCCGATCTCGCCCAGCCGCCGCTCCCAGTAGCCCAGGGCCCGCCGCTGGTAGGCCAGCCCGGCGGGAGAGGATTCGGAGAGGGCGACGTCGATCGGCTGTTCCGCGGCGGGGCCGGGGAACGGCTCGCGGCCCGAGCCCCGCGCGCGGAGGGCGTGGTTCAGGTCGTCGCAGAGGACCCGCATCCCCCACGGGTCGATCGCGACGTGGTCGACGACGAGGTCGATCCGGCGCACGTGCCCGTCCGCCGCGTCCAGGACGGCCTTGACGGGCCACTGCTCGCCGATCCTGAAGCAGGTGCGCCGCCACGGGGTGTCGAAGCGCCGCCTGAAGGACACCTCGTCCTCCAGCACCTCGATCACGTCGTCCAGCCGGTCGTCGACCGGGCAGACGTACTGGCGGCTGTCCTCGCGGCCCGCGCGGCGGACCAGCGACCGCAGTCCCTCGTGCCGGGCCAGGACGTCGCGTACCGCCGTGACGACCTGGCCGACGGGCAGGCTCCGTCCCGGTACGGCGGCGCAGATGTTGTCCTCGTAGGAGGTGTCCGTGTCGGTGGGGATCCACTGGACCCACTCGTGCTGGGCCCAGGTGAGCGGCCCGTCGCGCACCACCCGCGCGTCCGGGTACCGGCCTGGTCCGGTCAACAAAGTCCCCGCCTTCGAATATCGGGAATCCCTCCCGGGGCCGGAAGCCGGAGACGATCCGGACGGAACGGCGAGCGGAGAGAGAACGTCGTGGGCGACCGTCCGGACCGTGTCCGGCGTGATTTCGCGAGCCGTGCGTTCCGCCCGCGCGGCCACTCGGAGGCGGCGTGGCGGTGGAACAGCGACCCGGGCGTCGCGAGCCCGCCCGCGAAGCCGCTCGCCGACAATGATCAGACACTCCCGGCGGCGGCGCGGTCAACCTCCCGCACCCCGCCTTCGCGGTGCGCGCACCGGCAACTAGTGTCAGGCAACATGATGTCAGCGGTACGTCCGGCGGCGGTGCGGACGGGCCGGAGCGAAGTCGGCGCGCCCCTCGGAGAAGTCATCGGTTACCCGAGACTAAATGTCAACTCCTTGCGGATTTATGTTTTTATCTGACAGTCTTTTGTCGTGATTATGAGGGATCTCCTTTCGGGTGCGCGATCTGCCAGTGGGGAGGCCGTTATGAGAACGGCTCCCGCGCTTCTCCGGTGGGAGGCATAGGAATGGACATGCTCGCGCGGGGGGACGCGCGGGACGGGATCACCCCCCGGCCCGACGGCGTCCGCGAGCTGCCGCTCTCGTTCGGCCAGGAGCGCATGTGGTTCCTGGACCGGCTGGAACGGACCGGCGGCGGCGCCGCCCACAACGTCTTCATCGCCGAACGGCTCAGGGGGCCGCTCGACCCGGACGCCCTGGAACGGGCGCTCGCCGAGATCGTGGCCAGGCACGAGATCCTGCGGACCCGCTTCCCGAGCAGGGACGGCACTCCCGTCCAGATCGTCGACGAGCCACGCCCGCCCGGCGCCCGGCCGTACGCCGACACGGCCGGGCCCCCGGACGCTGGGACCCGAGGAACGGCCGGGACGCGGGGCGAGACCGGGGCAGGGGACACGGCCGGGGTACGGGACGGGATCGGGACACAGCGGGACGGGATCGGGGCACAGGGGGAGATCGGGGCACGGGGTGGGTTCGGAGCGCGGGACGAGGCCGGTTCTGAGAACGAGGGGTACGAGGGGCACGACCGGCCGTACCTGAGGCTGCTGGACCTGTCGGATCTTCCCGAGGCGGAACGTGAGGCGCGGACCGCGCGGCTCGTCCGGGAGCAGATCGAGCGGCGGTTCGACCTGGCGGGCGAGCCGCCGCTCCGGGCGGGCCTGTTGCGCCTGTCCGAGCGGGAACACGCGATCTACGTCGTGTTCCACCACATCGCCGTGGACGGCTGGTCGGTCGGCGTGTTCGCCCGCGAGCTGGCCGCGTTCTACGGCGCGTTCCAGGCCGGTGAGCCGCCGTCGCGGGCGCCGCTGCCGATCCAGTACGCGGACTTCGCGCTGTGGCAGCGCGGACGTCCGGACGACCTGACGGACGAGCAGCTCGGCTACTGGCGGCGAAGGCTGGCCGACCCGCCGACGCTGGACCTCCCGACGGACCGGCCGCGTCCCGCGGTCAGGACCTCCGAGGGCGGCTGCGCCCTGCTCCGGCTCCCCGCCGAGCTGGCCGACGGCGTCGACGGTCTCGCCCGGCGCACGCGTACCACGCCGTTCATGGTGCTGCTCGCCGTGTACCTGGTCCTGCTGTCGCGCCGCTCCGGCCAGGAGGACACCTGCGTCGGCACGCCGATCGCCGGACGGGACAGGGACGAGCTGGAGCCGCTCATCGGGCTCTTCCTCAACACGCTGGTGATCCGCGGGGACCTGTCGGGCGACCCGACCTTCGGGGAACTGCTCGTCCGGGTCCGCCGCGCGGCCCTGCAGGCGTACACCAACGCGGCCCTGCCCTTCGACCGCCTGGTGAGCGAGCTGAACGTCCCCAGGGACCTCAGCCGCACGCCCCTGTTCCAGGCGCAGCTCGTCCCGCACGACTACAAGGGGACCGCCCTCACCCTGCCCGGCGTCACCGCGGAACCCGTCGACCTGGGCGACGCGCGGTCGGCGATGTTCGACCTGTCGCTGGAGTTCGGGCGGCGTGACGGCGACCTCGAACTCTCGCTCGTCTACAGCACGGCCCTGTTCGACCACGGCACGGCAGAACGCATGGCGGAGCACGTCGCGGCCATGCTGCGCAGGGCCGTCGAGGACCCCGGCACGCGGCTGTCCGAGCTGGGCCTCCCGCCGGAGGCGGAGCGCGAGCTGACCCTCACCGCGTGGAACGACACCGCCGCCCCGCGCCCGGAGACCACCCTCCACGACCTGGTCGCGGGCGAGCCCGGGGCGGTCGCGGCCACGTGCGGGGGGCGGAGCCTGACGTACGCGGAACTGGAGACGAACGTCAACCGGCTGGCCAACCGGCTGCGGCGCGAGGGCGTGCGGCCCGGGGCCGTCGTGGCCGTGTGTACCACCCGCTCGCTGGAGACGCTGGTCGCGCTGCTGGCCGTGATGCGGGCGGGCGGCGCCTACCTGCCCCTCGACCCGGACTACCCCGCCGAGCGCCTCGCCTTCGTCCTGCGCGACTCGGGCGCGGAGCTGCTCCTCACCGAGGAGCGCCTGCGCGGACGGCTTCCCGAGGGGGCCGCGAGGATTCTGCTTGTCGAGGATCCCCGGGCGTTCGCCGATGAACCCGGCACGCCCCCCGCGCCGCTCGCGACGCCGGACGACCTCGCGTACGTGATCTACACGTCGGGCTCGACGGGCCGCCCCAAGGGGGTCGCGATCGAGCACCGCGCCGTGGTCAACCTGCTGCTGGCCATGAGGGACCTGCTCGGCTCCGGGCCCGGCCACGTCTGGCTGGCGCTCACCTCCCTGTCGTTCGACATCTCCGTACTGGAGTTCTTCCTCCCGCTGGTCAGTGGCGGCCGGGTGGTCGTCGCGGGTGGCACGGAGGCGCCGGACGCGCTCGCGCTGGCGAGGCTCGCCGCCGCGCACGGCGTGACGCACGTCCAGGCGACGCCGTCGGGCTGGCGTGCGCTCCTCGACGCGGGATTCGACGGGCCGAGGGTGACCGCCCTCGCCGGGGGCGAGGCGCTGCCGCCCGCCCTCGCCCGCGCGCTGCGGGGACGCGTACGGGCGATGTGGAACGTGTACGGGCCCACCGAGACGACGATCTGGTCCACCCACGAGCCGGTGCCCGCCGGAGCCGGGGCGGTGGCGATCGGCAGGCCGCTGGCCAACACCCGGGTTCACGTGCTCGACGAGAGGCTCGACCCGGTACCCGTCGGGGTGGTCGGCGAGCTGTTCATCGCGGGGACGGGGCTGGCGCGGGGCTACCTGAACCGGCCGGGCCTGACCGCGGAGCGCTTCCTGCCCGACCCGTTCGGTCCCCCGGGCTCACGCCTGTACCGGACCGGCGACCGGGTGAGATGGCTGGCGGACGGGCGGCTGGAGTTCCTCGGCCGCGCTGACGGCCAGGTGAAGCTGCGGGGTCACCGCGTCGAGCTGGGCGAGGTCGAGGCCGCCCTGGAGACCCACCCCCGGGTCGCCCGCGCGGTCGCCGCGATCGTCGACGACACCCTGGTGGCGTACGTGGTCGGGTCCCCGGCCGCCGGGACCGCTGGAGCCGGGGTCGGGACCGGATCGGGTGCCGGTACCGCCGCGACCCTCGGGGAAGCGGATCTCGCGGGACTCCGGGAGCACGTCGCGCGGTCGCTGCCCGCGATCATGGTGCCCGCCGTCGTGGTGCCGCTGCCCGCGCTGCCCCTCACCCCGAACGGCAAGCTCGATCGCAAGTCGCTTCCCGCGCCGGGCAGGCCGTCCGCCGGGCACGGTCGCCCGCCGGAGAGCCACCTGGAACGACAGGTGGCCGGGATCTTCGCCGAGGTGCTGGGCGTGGCCGCCGACCGGCTCGGCGCCGACGACGACTTCTTCGGCCTGGGCGGGCACTCGCTGCTCGCGGTCAAGGTCACCGCGCGGGTCGCGGCGCTGCTCGGCGTGGAGGTTCCCGTCAGGGAGCTGTTCGTCCGGCCGACGGTCACCGGGTTCGCCGAGGTCGTCGGCGCCGCCGTACCCGACCCCGCGGACGACCGCGACGACCGGGACGACCGCGCGGTCCCGTTGCGTCCGCGCCCCGACGGTACGCCGCTCACGCTCTCGCCCGCGCAGGAACGGCTCTGGTTCCTGCACCGGCTCGATCCTGACGACGCGGCGTACAACATGTTCAACGTCTGGCGCCTGCGCGGCGATCTCGACACCGTCGCGCTGGGACATGCTCTCCGGGACCTGGCGGCGCGGCACGAGACCCTGCGTACCCGCTACCCGGAGGTGGACGGCGGGCCGGTCGCGATCACCGACCGCGCGACCGGTCCGCTGATCGAGCACATCGACCTCACCGGCGCGGAAGCGGCGAGCGATGTGCCGGGAGAACGGCTCACGAGGAGGACCGGCCCGGGAACAGCCGGAGGAGAGAGCGGCGAGGGGCTCGCGGGAAGTGGCTCCGGAAGCACTGAGGGGTTCGCGGGAAGTGGCTCTAGAAGCGCTGAGGAGTTCACGGGCAGGGGCGGCCCCGGAAGCGCTGAGGGGTTCGCGGGAAGTGGTTCCGGAAGCGCTGAGGAGTTCACGGGCAGGAACGGTTCCGGAAGCGGCGAGGGGCTTGCGGGGAGGGAGCGGGAGGCGCGGAGGCTGGTCGCGGAGCGGACCAACGCCCCCTTCGACCTCGCGGACGCGCCCCCGTTCCGGGTCAGCCTGCTGCGCCTGGCCGAGCACGACCACGTGCTCTGCGTCGTCCTCCACCACATCGCGGGCGACGGCTGGTCGCTCAACGTCCTGGCCGACGACCTGGCCGCCCTGTACGCCGCGCGAAGGAACGGGACCGAGCCCGATCTCGCCGTCCCGCCGGTGACGTACGGGGACATCGCGTTCTGGCAGCGGGGCCGCGACGACGGGGCGGCGCTCGGTTACTGGCGCGAACGGCTCGCCGACCCTCCCGTGCTGGACCTGCCGCTCGACCGTCCCCGCCCGTTGACCTCCTCCCATACGGGTGGATTCCACTCCTTCCGCCTGCCCGCCGACCTCGCCGCGCGGCTGGAGGAGGTGGCGCAGGAGTGCGGGGCGACCCTTTTCATGGTGCTGCTCGCCGCGTACCAGGTGCTGCTGGCCCGTCACACCGGGCAGGACGACATCATGGTCGGCTCTCCCTACGCGGGGCGGGACCGCGTCGAGCTGGAGCCGGTCGTCGGCTACCTCGCCAGCACCCTCGTCCTCCGGGGCGACCTGTCGGGGGACCCGTCCTTCACCGGTCTCGTGGGCCGTACCCGGACGACCGTGCTGGAGGCGATGGCGCACCAGGAGGTGCCGTTCGAGAAACTCCTGGCGGAGCTGGAGGTGGAGCGCGACCTGAGCCGTACGCCGCTCTTCCAGACCATGGCCATCCTGCACAGCCAGGACGACGGTGCCAGGGACTCCCTCGCCGACCTGGACCTGGAGTTCTTCGACGCGGGATACCGGCAGGCCAAGTTCGACCTCATGCTGGAGGCGTGGCGGGACGACGACGGGCTCTCCCTGGTGCTCGGCTACGACGCCGAGCTGTTCGAGGCCGAGACCGTCACCCGTCTCGCGGGCCGGTTCGCCGTCCTGTGCCGGGCGATCGCCGCCGACCCCGGCCGGGCCCTCTCCGCGCTGCCGCTGCGCACCGACGAGGACGACGCGCGGCTGCGCGTTCACGAGGCGACAACGGCCCCCGTTCCGGGCTCCCTCGTGCCGGACCTCATCGGGGAGGCGACCGCCCTGTACGCGGACGCGACCGCGGTGGGCCACGGTGACGAGACGCTGACCTACGCGGGCCTGGAGCTTCGCGTCGCCTCGCTGGCCGCCCTGCTCAGGCGCCACGGTGTCGTACGGGAGACGGTCGTCGCGGTCGTGGCGGACCGGTCGGTCGGTGTCGTCGCGGCACTGCTCGCCGTGTGGCGCGCCGGTGGCGCCTACCTGCCCGTCGACCCCGAACTCCCGGAGGAACGGGTCAGGACGCTCCTGTCCGGCAGCGGGGCCGCCCTCCTGGTGACGTCCCGCCCCCTCGACGGCCCGCCGCCGGGGGACATCCCGGTGCTGGTCCTGGACGACCTGGAGTTCGAGGAGCGTGAGGAGACCGCGCACCTCGTCGGCGGTGACGACGCCGCGTACGTGATCTACACCTCGGGGTCCACCGGGCAGCCCAAGGGCGTGGTGGTGGAGCACCGGGCCCTGGCCGAGCGGGTGGCCTGGATGAGGGAGGCGTACGGGCTGGGGCCGGGAGACCGGGTGGTCCAGTTCGCCGCGCTCGGCTTCGACGCGCATGCCGAGGAGATCTACCCCGCGCTGGCCTCGGGAGCGGCCCTCGAGCTCCTGCCGGACGGCGCGGTCACCCTTCCCGAGGTGCTCGCCGGGCCCCGGGGGCGCGAGGTGACCGTGCTGGACCTGCCGACCGCCTACTGGCACCGGCTGGTCGACCAGATCGGCGACGTGGCCTGGCCGGAACGGCTGCGGCTGGTCATCCTCGGCGGCGAGCAGGTGCACGCGGAGGCCGTGGCCCGCTGGCGGGAGAGGTTCGGCGACCGGGTCCGGCTGGTCAACACGTACGGGCCCACCGAGGCCACGATCATCGCCACCGCGGCCGATCTCGGCCCCGCCGACACCGGGGGACGCCCACCGATCGGACGGCCGATCGGTGGCACCCGGGCGATCGTCGTCGACCCCCGCGTACCGTCCGGCGCCCCCGGAGGACCTCCGCACGGTGCACCTGAACCTCCGCACGGTGCGTCCGGGTCTCCGCACCGCGCGCCTGAGCTTCCGCACCGCGCGCCCGGGTCTCCGCACGGTGAGCTTCCGCGTCGTGCGTCCGGGTCTCCGCATGGCGCGCCCGGGGCTCCGTACGGGGCCTCAGGGGGGTCCCTCCGCCGTGTGCCGCCCGGTGTCGCCGGGGAGTTGCTCCTCGGGGGAGCGGGGCTCGCCAGGGGGTACCTCGGCCGTCCGGATCTGACCGCCGAGCGGTTCCTCGACGACCCGGAGGTGGGGCGGCTCTACCGCACCGGGGACCTCGTCCGGTGGCGCGCGGACGGCCAGCTGGAGTTCCTGGGCCGCGTCGACGACCAGATGAAGGTCCGCGGGTTCAGGATCGAGCCCGCAGAGATCGAGGGACGCCTCCTCGCCCACCCCGGCGTACGGCAGGCGGCGGTGACCGCTCGCGAGGAGAGGCTGGTCGCCTACGTCGCGGGCCCCGCCGACCCGGCGGAGCTCCGGCGCGACCTCGCCGCGGCGCTTCCGCCGTACATGGTTCCCGACGTGTGGGTGACCCTGGACGAGCTGCCGGTGACCACCGGAGGGAAGATCGACCGCCGCGCGCTGCCCGCGCCCGGCCTCGACCCCGCCGGGGACCGGCCCTTCGTGGAGCCCAGGAACGACGCGGAGATCCTCGTGGCGGGCGTCTGGCAGGAGGTGCTGGGGGTCGGCAAGGTCGGCGCGCTCGACGACTTCTTCGCGCTGGGCGGCCACTCGCTGCTCGCCGTGCGCGTCGGCTCCCGCCTGCGCACGGCCGCCGGGATCGACGTTCCGGTCCGCGAGCTTTTCAGGAACCGTACGGTGGCCGATCTCGCGGTCGCGGTGGAGCGGATCCTGATGGAGGAGCTGTCCGCGCTGACGGACGAGGAGGTCGCCCGGATGCTCGGCACGGACGGCTCCTGAACACCGCCGTCTTTTCCCCTCGACTTTCCCACGACGACGGACGGGCCGGGGAGAACCCGGCCCCCTTCCCGGGCCGGACCCCGGGGTCTCCCACTGGAGGTATTCGATGAGTCACCAAGACGTCGCCGGTCAGGCCGGTCAGGTCGGCCCGGCTGGTTCGGCCGGTTTGTCCGACCCGGTGGAGCCCGCCGGTCCTGTCGTTCCCGCCGGTCGGACAGTGGTTGCCGAGCGGGCCGAGGCGACGGCGGGGGAGGGCGTGCCCCTCTCCGGCGACTCCCTCAGGCTGTGGCTGGCCGAAGCCCTGTCCACGGCATGCGACGGGGAACTCTCCGCCCGGGAGATCCTCGACTCCGACACCTCGTTCGTCGCCATGGGGATCACGTCGATCGCCACGATCCGCCTCGTCGACACCATCGAGGCGGAGCTGGACGTAATGATCGACTTCGGCGGCGACACCTGGTTCCTCCAGGACCTGGACGCCCTGACCGCCTACCTGACCGACCTCCCCCGTTCCTGAGGGAACCGCCGGTCCGGCTCAGTGCTGCCCCGCCGCGCGGCCGAGGGCGATCCTGGTGGTCTCCTCGGGGTACGGCGACAGGCGTACGGCGTCGGCGGGGGACAGTCGGCCCGCGGTCACCCCCTCGCACAGCCGGGCCAGGGCGGAGATCTCCGCGTGCTGCGCGACGACGAACGCACGACCGACCGGGTCGCCGTGCCCGGGAACGACCGTGCCACCAAGGCCGTGACCGTGACCGGGGGCAGGGGTGACCGGGTCGCCGTAACCCGGAACGGCCATGCCACCGGGGCCGGGGTTGTGACCGGGGGCGATCGGATCGCTGTGACCCAGAATGGCCATGCCATCGGGGCCGGGGCTGGGGGCAGGGCCGGGAGCGGCCGGGGCGTCGTGACCGGGGAGGACCGCGCCGCCGGGATCGTCGTCGAGCAGGTCGAGCAGCCCGGCGACCGTGGCGGGCCATTCGAGGGGGTAGGCGTCCTCGTAGGCGGGCGGCGCGCCGTTCTCCACGAGGTCCCCGGCGAAGACCACCCCGGCGTCCGGCACGTGGACGACCAGGTCGTTGCCGGAGTGCCCCCGGCCGAGGTGGGCCAGGACGACCGGGCGGCCCCCGACGACGAGCCGCGCCCGATCGGTCACGAGGTGGTCCGGTGGCACGATCTCGGTCCTCGCGATGTCGTCGGCGATGTCCGCGCGTCCCAGGTCTCGGTAGTAACGTGCCCACTCCTCCCTGGCCCGGCCGCCGTTCTCGACCAGGTCGGTACGGCAGCCCTCGTGCGCCCAGACGGGGCGGCCGAGGAACGACCGGGTGCCGAAGCTGTGGTCGAAGTGCGAGTGGGTGATCGCCACCGTCCACGGGTCGCGGGTGATCCGTCTCACCTCCGCGAGCAGCTCCGCCCCCTGCCGCTCGTCCCCCCGCGTGTCGACCACCAGGCAGCCGCCGTCACCCATGACCAGTCCCACCGACAGGTCCAGCTCGGCGTACCGCCGCACCAGCACCCGGTCCGCCACCTCGACCCATCGACCTTCCATGGGTCGTATTCTCCCTGACCGCCGGGACCGGCCGAGGCGACCGAGGGCACCCCCACCGCGCGCCCCTCGCTTTCCAGAGCCGCTCCCCGGAGACCGTTCACCCCCGCAGGTACGTCACCACCGCCAGTACCCGGCGATGGTCGTCCTCGGCCGGTGGCAGGTCGAGCTTGGTCAGGATGCTGCCGATGTGCTTGCCGATCGCGGCCTCCGAGACCACCAGGGCCCTGGCGATCGCCGCGTTGGAGCGGCCCTCGGCCATCAGGGCCAGCACCTCCCGCTCGCGGGGGGAGAGCCGCTCCAGCGGGTCGCGGCGGCGGCGCAGCAGTTGCCTCACCACCTCGGGGTCCACGATCGTCCCGCCGTCGGCCACGTCGCGCAGCGCGTCGACGAACTCCTCCACGTCGCCGACCCGGTCCTTGAGCAGGTAGCCGACCCCGGTGCCGTCGCCGGAGTCCAGCAGTTCGGCCGCGTAGGTCTGCTCGACGTACTGGCTCAGCACCAGCACGGGCAGGCGCGGGTCCGCCGCGCGGAGCGCGACCGCGGCCCTGAGGCCCTCGTCGCTGAAGCCGGGCGGCATCCGCACGTCGGTCACGACGATGTCGGGGGCGTGCTCGCGTACCGCCTCCACGAGCCCTACGGCGTCACCGGCCGTGGCCACCACCCGGTGCCCGAACCGGGCGAGCAGCTCGGCCAGTCCCGCGCGGAGCAGCACGCCGTCCTCGGCGATGACTACCTTGAGGGATCGATCGGGGTGCACGGGATCTCCACGCGTAGCAGGGTCGGCCCACCGGCCGGGCTGGAGAGTACCAGTCTGCCGTCGACGACCGAGACGCGGTCGGCCAGCCCGGCGAGCCCGCTCCCCTCCACGGCGTCGGCGCCGCCCACGCCGTCGTCGCCGATCTCCACGACGAGGCGGGCGCCGTCCATCCGGCCGGTGACCGTGGCCCGCCGGGCCCCGCTGTGCCGGGCCACGTTCGCCAGCGCCTCGCACACCACGAAGTACGCGGTGGCCTCCACCACCTCGGGCAGCCGCGCGGGGAGCGTCACGGCGACCTCCACGGGTACGGAGGAGCGGTCGGCGACGTCGGCCACGGCGGCGGGCAGCCCCCGGTCGGTGAGGATCTGCGGGTGGATGCCCCTGATCAGGTCGCGGATCTCGGCCAGCGCGAGTTTCGCCTGCTCGTGCGCCCTGCCGACCAGCTCGGCCGTCTCGTCCCCCCGGGTGAGCTTGGCCAGGCCGAGCGTCATGGTCAGTGAGACCAGCCGCTGCTGGGCGCCGTCGTGCAGGTCCCGTTCGATCCTGCGGCGTTCGGCCTCGAAGGCCGAGACCAGCCGGGACCTGGACCGGGTGAGCTCGACGACCCGCCTGGCCTCGTCGTTCTGCCGGGGAGCGAGCAGCGCGCGGGCCACCAGCCCGTGCAGCACCGCGAGCGCCGTCAGCGGGTACGCGAACAGCACGAGCAGGACGACCCCGAGCAGCGCCGCGAGGAACGCCTCGGGATAGCCGCTGATCAGCCAGAACTTGAGCAGCCGCACCTCCCCGTCCTCCTGGACGGCGAAGGGCGCGTACATGGCCAGCGCCGGACCGGCGACCCCGTACACCAGGGCGATCAGCTCCATCGGCCAGAGCACGGTGACCAGCAGGCCGGTGTAGGCCAGCTCCCGCCAGGTGGCCTGCTCACGGAAGCGCGTTTGCGCCCACGCGCGCAGCCCCGTCCGGTCGGGCTCGTGGTGGGGCGACTCCACCGGCTCCGAGTCGATGATCCGCAGACGGCGGCGTTCCAGCGCGGCGACCGGTATCCCGCAGAACCCCAGCGCCACGATGAACGGGATGCCCACCACCACCAGCGTCAGCACCGCGCCGACGGCCAGGCAGAGGATGACCACCACGAGCGCGACCGCGCCGACGAGGACACTCGTCAGCAGGTACGCCACCGAGCGCCACGGCCACCACGTGGCGAGCAGGCTCCACCGGGTGAGTGCCTGCCAGGCCGCCCGCGATCGCATCAACCGAGGGTACGGCCCGTGCGGGTGTGGCCTCTACCTGGCCTGACCTACCCCGGAGGTATGGCCAGGCATACCCGGAAGACTAGGCTCCGGCGCCCTGCGGGCCGCGCCCCCGCGGCGGTCTGATGGGAGTCATGAACAAGACGGCGGCACCCGCGGACCTGCGGACATTCATGGCGGCGGCGGTGCGCAGGCAGCGCGTGGTGGGCGCGATCGCCCCGAGTTCCCCGGCCCTGGGCAGGGCGCTCAGCGCGGTGGTCCCCGCGCTGGGCCCGTCGGTGGTCGTGGAACTGGGGGCCGGTACCGGTCCGGTCAGCGAGGCCATCCGGGCGCGGCTGGCCCCGGGATCCCGCCAGCTGGCCGTGGAGATCGACCCGGGCATGGCCGCGCACCTGCGCCGGACGAAACCCTGGATGGAGACGATCGAGGGCGACGCCGCCGACCTCGGCGCGCTCCTGGCCGCCGCCGGGGTCGACCGGGTGGACGCGGTCGTCAGCACGCTGCCCTGGTCGCTGTTCCCCGGGGAGCGACAGGAGCGGATCCTGGCCGGTGTCGGCCGGGCGCTCACGCCGTCCGGGGCGTTCACGACCGTCACCTACCTGTCCGCGCTGCCGCTCGCCGGGGCCAGGGCCCTGCGCCGGAGGTTGCGGTCGGCCTTCGACGAGGTGCTGACCACCGGTCCCGTCTGGCGGAACCTGCCCCCCGGGGTGGCGTACGTGTGCCGCAGGCCGATAATCCGCTAGCCTCCTCCGAACCCGTCCGACCCGCCGAGGCCCCTCGACCCCGCCCGGACCCGTACGGTCAGAGCCCCCCGGCCCCGCCCGGCGAGGTCAGGCGTCGGCGAACCAGGAGCCGTGGAAGCCCGCGGGCACCCGGCGCGGCAGCCGTACCGTCGCCACGGACTCCAGCGTTCCGGCGTCCAGCACCCACAGGGACGAGGCGTCCCCCGCCGTGACGATCGACATCAGCCAGCCGTCGTCCTCGGCGCGCGCGTCTCCCGAGGGGACGAACACCGCCTCGCCCGTCGCGCCGCCGGTCTCCCTGACGTCGCTCGCGCCGGTGTCCGCGTCGTACTTGACGATCGCGTTGTGGGCGACGGTGTACAGGTAACGGCTGGGCAGGCCGGTGCGCGCCTCGTTGACCGTGGGGAACTCGGTCGCGCGGTCGTCGAGGCGCTCCTCCTTCGCGAGACCGCTCTCCGGGTCGAGCGTCCACCGGTGCAGGCTCGCTCCCAGCTGGGGGTCCCCCGGCCCGGCGGGGCCGGGAGCCCCGCCCGTGCCGCCGCTGATCCTCTCCCACACGCTCTGGAAGCCCCGCGGCGTGTAGCGGATCGCGTCGAGGACCACTCTGCCCGCGGCGTCTTCGTGGGCGTTGCCGACGTGGAAGACGTAGCACGGGTCCACGTCGTACCAGCGCACCCGCCCGTCGGCCCGGCCCATGACGCCGAGCCTGGCGCCGTAGGCGTCGTCCCAGCGGTAGGGGAGGCCGCGACGCTCCAGGGCCGCCTCCATGTCGAAGACCGCCGGAAGGTCCAGCCAGACCACGTGGTTCTCGGTGATCGCGAAGTCGTGCATCATGGTCGGCCCGGGGACCTCGACCTGCCTGCTCTCGACCAGCTCGCCGGTGGCCGACAGGCGGTGGTAGGTGAGGTACGGAGGGGCGAAGCCGTAGCCGAAGAACAGAAGCTCCCCGGTGCGCGGGTCCTCCTTGGGGTGGGCGGTCATGGCCGTGGTGAGCCTGCCGCCGAAGTCGCAGGAGCCGATCGTGTCCAGCTCGGGGCCGATCTCGTACGGCAGGCCGCTCTCGACCAGTGCGAGGATCCGGTCGGCGTGCCGGATCACGCTGGTGTTGGCGGTGACGGCGGCCAGGTCGCGCCGCCCGTTGTCGATGAAGACGGCGTTGTCGGTGAACTTCGAAGTGCGCGTCCACCGGTTGCGGTACCACTCGGCGCGGCCGTCGCGCAGGCGGAGACCGTGGAGCATGCCGTGCCCGGCGAACCAGTGCCCCGGATCCTGGCCCGGCAGCGGGTTGGGGCCGTTGCGGAAGTAACGCCCGGTCAGCTCGGTGGGGAGAGCCCCCTCGACCGGGAGGTCGCGGGCGTCGGCCTCGTCGGGAACGGGTGCGAGGTCGCCCTGAAGGTAGGACGGGGTCATGATCCCTCCTTGATATTCCAGTAGTGACATGTCGAAAGTAGAACCTCCATAACTGACATGTCAATAGAGGAATGTAGGATGCCGTCATGAGCCTTCGACACGCGCTCCTGGGCCTGCTCTCCGAGGGACCAGCGAGCGGCTACGACCTGATGAAGCTGTTCGAGATCTCCCTGGACAACGTCTGGGCCGCCACCCAGAGCCAGCTCTACGGCGAGCTCGGCCGCCTCGCCGACGCCGGGCTGATCGAGGTCGTCGCCGAGGGGCCGCGAGGCCGCAAGGAGTACGCGCTGACGGAGTCCGGCCTGGCCGAGCTGCGCCACTGGCTGGTCGAGGTCGAGCCCGAGCGGGTACGCCGCAGCGACCTGCTGCTCCGGGTCTTCTTCCTGGGTGCGGTCGATCCCGCTCATGCCCGTGCCTACCTGGTCAAACAGGGCGCCGCCGCAGCCGAGCAGCACGAGCGGCTCGACCGGATCCGTCCGCTGACCGAGGGCTCGGAACAGATCTCCGTCTACGGGCGGCTCGCCCTGGAGTGGGGTCTGCGCGCCAGCGCCATGCAGCGGGAGTGGGCCGAGTGGGCCGCCCGCGAGATCGAGACCATCGCCTCCGCCGAGGACACCCGCGACACGCGGGCGACGGAGGCGACGGGAGACAAGCGGTCGGCGAAGACGATCGCCGACCGAGCCGACCGCTAGGAACCCGCGACGGCGATCCTGCCGGGGTCCGTGCGACTCATACGGCTCATGCGGTCCACCCAACGACGTTCAACGACACTCGACGACGCGTCGCCGGGTGTCGCGTGTCCCTCAGCCCAGGACCCGGCCGACCATCCGCGCGTACATCCGCCCCGGGCTCGGCACCGACGACGGGTGCAGGAAACCGGGAAGCATCGGCAGGTCCACCGCGAAGGGCTGCAGCCGCTCGTAGAGGACGTCGGCGCCCGGCGGACGGTTGTCGGGGTCCTTCTCCAGGAGCTCGGCGACCAGGCGGTTCAGCTCGTCCGGCACCCCGGGCACCTCCGGCGGGCGTTCCTTCACCTGGCGCTCGAACACGGCGTACTCGGTGGGGCCGGTGAACAGCTGGCGGCCCGTCAGCATCTCGTGGATCACGCACCCGAGGGCGTAGAGGTCGCTGCGGGGGCCGGACAGGCCACGCTGGATCTGCTCGGGGGCCATGTACGACGGGGTGCCGAGGATCTGGCCCACCCGGGTGAACTGGGTCGAGCCGGACTCGCGGAGCACGGCCAGGCCGAAGTCGAGGACCTTCACGCTCCCGTCGGGGCAGAGCATCAGGTTGGTGGGCTTCAGGTCGCGATGGTAGATGGACAGCGCGTGGGCGGCCGTCAGCACCGCGCAGGCCTGGGCGGCGATCGCCGCCGCCCACGGCACCGGGAGCGGGCCGTGCTCGCTGACCACGTCGGCCACGGTGACGCCCTCGATGAACTGCATCACCTGGAACAACCGCTGGTCGAAGGTGCCGAAGTCGTACAGGACCGGGGCGCCGGGGTGCTCCAGCCTGGCCAGGATGCGGGCCTCGCGCAGGAAACGCCGCTTCAGCTCCTCGTCGGGACCGGTGAGGAACTTCAGGAACTTGACGGCCACCCTGCGGTCGAGATGCTTGTCGTGGCCGCCGTAGACGGCCCCCATGCCTCCCTGGCCGAGCGGGAGGTCGTCGAGCACGTATCGGTCGCCGATGACCATCGACCCTCCCATGGACCTGCGGGCATCAAGCCCCTTGGTCGCACGGCCGGAGATGACCGTCGACCAGTCCGTCAAAGCCTAGCCGGATCAGCGTTTCCCCCAGCGTCCGCGTTTCGCGCAGTCTGTCCTCCAGCTCGAACAGCTCACGGAAGGCCGTACCGTACATCCGCTGGTCGGACAGGGGCAGCATGGGCACCCGCGCCCGTCGCACGTCGAGACGGCTGGAACTGGGATGGATCCTGGCAGCGTCGGCCGACCGCAGGAACCCGGCCAGGAACCCGGAGTCGAGCCGCTGCGGGTCGACCCGGTAGAGCGTGAGCTGCGGGCCGAGCGCCGCGCCACTCTGGGTGATCACCCTGACCGCGCCCAGTACGGTGGTCACCACGTCGCCCGGCCTGATCATGACCAGGGCCGGGTCGAGGGTGGTGCGGCCCGAGGGCGGCGTGCCCGCCGCGGTGTCGTCGGCGGTCAGCACCGGGAGCGGGCCCTCGTCGGCGGACATCCTCGCCGGTGCCTGAAGGATCGTGATCAGCCCCGCCTTGGCCAGCTCGCCGACCGTGGTGGTCGGCAGGTCCTGCCGTTCGGCGAGCATCTGGAGGGCGGGGGTGGCGTCCGGCAGCAGGGCCGAGGTCTCCTTGAACCTGGCCAGCGCGTCGGTGAAGTCGCGCAGGAGGTCGAGGCCGCCGTGCTGCGGGCGGTGCCTGGACGGGGCGAGGTCGACCTCGTCGTCGAGCAGGTCGATGATCCGCACCGTCCGGCTCTCGCCGGACAGCTCGGCCTCGGGGTTCTCCACGTACGCGCGCCAGGCGGGCTCCACGATCGACAGGTCGTCGCCCGCGTCCACCACCAGCAGCTGGGACGGGGGACGCCCGCCGTCGGGCCTGCGGAGCATCCACAGGTCGGGGCCGCCGGGCGCCAGCGTCACCACGGCCCGCAGCGCCCCCGCCCGGAGCAGGTTGCCGCGGATCCGCTTGCCGGGACGGCGGCTGGCGGCGGCGGTGGGCATCAGGATCGCCACCAGGCCGCCCGGCCTCACCCGGGCCAGGCAGTGCTGCACCCAGGCCAGCTCCGACTCCCCGCGCGGCGGTAGCCCGTACTCCCAGCGCGGGTCACCGGCGAGCTCCTCGTGTCCCCAGACCCGCTCGTTGAACGGCGGGTCGCAGACCACGGCGTCGGCGGGCTCACCGGCCAGGCGGTCCTCGCGCAGGGAGTCACCGGCGACGATCCGCGCCTCGGCCCCGCGCAGCAGCACCCGTACGGCGGTGAGCAGCGCGTTCGTCTCGTTGATCTCCTGCCCCACCAGGACGGTCTCGCGCCCGGCCCCGGTCTCCGTCTCCCGCCCCGTTTCGGTCTCCGTCTTCCGCGCCGCCTCGGTCTCCGTCTCCCGGTTCGTCGAGGTGTCTCCCCGCAGCCCGGCCTGGGAGCTCGCGCCCAGCAGCAGTGTCCCGACGCCGCACGCGGGGTCCAGGACGACGCCCCCGTCCCCGGCCGCCAGCCGGACCATGAGCGCGACCACGTCGTCCCTGGTGACCGAGAGCTGCCGGGAGTGGGCCTCGACGTAGCGCTCGAAGAGGAACTCGAAGACCTCAAGCGGGCCGCGTTCGGCGGCCAGCTCGGCGACCAGCCGGACGAGGGCCAGGTCGGTCAGGCGGAGGTCGGCGGAGCCGGGCAGATCCGTCGTCACCTCGGCCACGCGGGTGAGAGACTTCGTACCATGATCACGCCAGGCGGTGGGCTCGCGGCGCAGGAACAGCAGGAACGCGCCGACCCTGGCGACCAGCTCGCCCAGCCTGAGGTCGTCGACCGAGGTGCGCATCCGCTGCCAGACCAGGTCACCGAGCGAGACCTCGAACGACTTGCCGTTCGCGCGCAGCCACACGGCGATCTCGGGCAGGGAGAACAGCGGGCTGGAGGCCGTGCCGCCCACCGGCTGGGGGAAGTCCTCGTGGCGGCGGCGCCAGTTGCTCACCGCAGCCCTGCCGACCCCGGCGAGCCTGGCGATGTCGCCCGCGTTCACGGTGATCTCCTGGCTCTCCTCCATGATGGGCCACAGTAGTTGACTGTGCCGCAACGGTCTACAACGACTTTGCTTGTGAAGTGCTTCAACCAATGATTTACTGCCCTCATGGCACTGAACCAACCACTTGCACTGCGCTACGCGGCTCGCTCCGACGTGGGTGTCCGCCGTGAGGCGAACGAGGACTCGGGCTACGCGAGCGCGCGCCTGCTCGCCATAGCCGACGGCATGGGTGGTCACGCGGGTGGAGAGGTCGCCAGCTCACTTGCCGTCACAGCCATGGCGAAGCTGGACGAGACCCTGCCCGCCGACGGTGTCGACCTGCTCGCCGCGCTCAAGGGCGCCGCCAGGGACGTGAACCACACGCTGCGGGACATGAGCGAGCAGGACCCCACGCTGCGCGGCATGGGCACCACGTTGACCGCGATGCTCTGGGACGGCGCCACCTTCGCCCTGGCCCACGTCGGAGACTCCCGGGCCTACATGTTGCGCGACGGCGCCCTCTACCAGATCACCCACGACCACACCCTGGTCCAGTCGCTGGTGGACGAGGGGCGGATCACCCCGGAGCAGGCCGCCGAGCACCCGCGCCGGTCGATGGTGCTGCGGGTCCTCGAAGGCACCGGCGACGGCGAGCTGGACCTGTCGCTGCGCGAGGCCTACCCGGAGGACCGCTACCTGCTCTGCTCCGACGGCCTGACCGCCGTGGTCGGCCCGGAGACGCTGTTCAACACGCTGACCGAGATCTCCGACCCCGACGAGGCCGCCCGCTGGCTCATCGACCTGGCCAACCGGGGCGGCGGCCCCGACAACATCACCTGCATCGTGGCCGACTTCGGGGAGCCGACCGGCGCGGCCCAGCCGGGCCCGACCATCGTGGGCGCCGCGGTCGAGCGGAAACTCTCCCTCTGACCCGCGGTCCCGTAGGCCCTCGACCTCACCGACGCGGCCCGGACGATCCCGCAACCGATCCCGCAACCGATCCGTGGCCGATGTGGCACCAGCGGGCGGCGGCGGGAGGTCACACGTCTCCGGGACTCACCAGGTCCTGCCGGTGATGCGCTCGTACGCCTCGATGTAGCGCTCCCGGGTGACCTTCACGATCTCGGCGGGCACCTCGGGGGCGGGCTCCTTCTTGTCCCAGCCCGTGCCGGTCGCCCAGTCGCGCACGTACTGCTTGTCGAAGGAGAACTGCGCGTGGCCGGGCTCCCACCGGTCGGCGGGCCAGAAGCGGGAGGAGTCTGAGGTCAGCACCTCGTCGCCGAGCACGAGCGTGCCGTCGGCGGCCCGGCCCAGCTCGATCTTGGTGTCGGCGATGATGACGCCCCGCCCCGCGGCCAGCTCGGAGCCGCGCCGATAGACCTCCAGCGTGATCCGCCTGAACTCCTCGGCGGCCTCCGCGCCCTCCAGGGCGACGACGTCCTCGAAGGCGATGGGCTCGTCGTGCTGCCCGAGCGGCGCCTTGGTGCTCGGGGTGAAGATCGGCTCGGGAAGCCTGGAGCCGTCGACCAGTCCGGGCGGCAGCGGCACGCCCGACACCGACCCGTGCGCCAGATACTCCTTCAGCCCGCTGCCGGTCAGGTAGCCGCGCGCGATGCACTCGACCTGAACCATGTCCAGCCTCCGGCACCGTACCGCACGCCCCTCGAACTCGGCGGGCACGTCGGTCGCCGAGATCACGTGGTTGGGCACGATGTCGGCGAGCTGCTCGAACCACCACAGCGACAGCCGCGTGAGGATCTTCCCCTTGTCGGGGATCGGGGTGGGCAGGATCACGTCGTACACCGACACCCGGTCGGACGCCACGAGGACGATGTCCCCGCGATCCTCGTAGACGTCGCGGACCTTCCCGGAATGAAGAAGCTTCACTGCGTTCCTTGCTCTCGCTCGACCGGGCGGCCGTCTGCGGGCCACCGGTCGCTGACCGACACCCGCTCACCGTATTCGACACCCGGCGGCGACCCGCGCCCGCCCTGCCGGACGACCGGCTCCCGCCGCCGGTGAAGGACCCTCCGCGCCTCGGCGAACCGGCGGGTTCACGGCTCGGGGGACAGGCGGTCGGCGGCGTGTTCGATGGCGGTGCTCACCCGGTCGGCCAGCAGCCCGACCGCGCCGACCGCGCGGGTCACCGGGTCGTCCTCCGCGCCGCCGAGGGCCTGGGAACGCAGGTAGGCGGCCTTCACCTCGGCCCACCGCGCGGCCTGTACCGGGGTCATGGTGCCGCGCAGCTCGGCCAGTTTGAGCAGGTTGGCCTCCGCCCCGGAGGTGAGGGTCTGGGCCTCGCCGAGGTAGTGGTCGTCGATCACGGCCTCCAGCTCGGCGTCGTTCATCACCGGCACGACCCGGGCCGCGAGCTTGTTCATGTTCCGGTACGAGCCCTGGAGCTGGAACGGCGGCTCGGTCCGCGACGCGTCCGACTGGGCGGCCGAGGCGATGTAGGCCCGGTTGTTGGCCAGCACCACCCGCTGGATCCGCAGCAGCTTGCGCAGCACCGCGAGGACCTGCTCCAGCTCCACCGAGGAGTACGGGTGGGAGAGCTGGTCGGCCCGCACCCCCGAGTCGCCTCGCGCCAGCCGTACCAGGAGGCGGATGTCGCCCCGGTCGCGGGTGGAGAGCGGCGACAGGACCGGGTTGGAGGTGAGCGCGTTGTCGATGTAGCTCAGCGCGAACAGCTCGTCCCGCCCCGACAGCACGTCGCCGAGGTTCCACACGTCGGCGCGGTTGGCGAGCATGTCGGGGATGCGGAAGCGCCCGCCGGACTCGGTGTACGGGTTGCCCGCCATACAGACCGCGAAGCGCTTGCCCCGCAGGTCGTAGGTGCGGGCCTCGCCCTCCCAGACGCCCTCCATCCGGCGCTGGCCGTCGCACAGGGAGATGAACTTCTGCAGCAGCTCGGGGGAGGTGTGCTGGATGTCGTCCAGGTACAGCAGGACGTTGTTGCCCATCTCCAGCGCGAAGGAGATCTTCTCGATCTCCTGCCGCGCCGTCGCGTCGGGCGCCTGCCCCGGGTCCAGCGAGGTCACCAGGTGCCCCAGGGCCGGGCCGTTGACCTTGACGAAGATCAGCCCGAGCCGGTTGGCCACGTACTCCATCAGGGTGGTCTTGCCGTAGCCCGGCGGGGAGATGAGCAGCAGCATGCCCATCTGGTCGGTCCGCCTGGCGTCCCCGGCCGCGCCGAGCTGCTTGGCCAGGTTGTCGCCGATCAACGGCAGGTAGACCTCGTCGAGCAGCTGGTTGCGGACGAAGGCGGTCATCACCTTCGGTTGGAACTCCTCCAGCCTCAGCCGCTCGCGCTCGGCCGCGACCAGCTCGTCGCGCCGCCTCCGGTAGGCGCGGTACGCGGGGACGCGATGGTCGCGGAAGTGCCGGGTCCTGGCGAGGAACTCGTCCAGGCGCAGCTCCATCGCGCGCCCGGAGATCCGGGGGTGCGCGCCGAGCAGCCCCTCGACCTCGGTGGTCAACGCCGCCGAGGAGTCGCGCCTGGGCACCTCGCACAGCAGTACGGCCACCGCCTCCACCAGCTCCGCGGACCCGGCCCCCGTTCCCGAGCCCGAGCCCGAGCCGGAACCCGAGCCCGAGCCGGGGCCGGAGAGGGCCGGGGCCAGGCCGGAGCGCGGGGCCGAGGCGTCGAAGGCGGAGAGCCAGGCCCCGGCCAGGCGGTGGCGTGCGGCGAGGTCGCCGCCGAGCGCCCGCAGGTCCTCCTCGAACTCCCCGCGCGCCGGTCCCAGTGCCCGGTCGAACCGGTCGAGCAGCGACCGCGCCCCCGCGCTCGTCACGAACCCGAACGGCCTGCCCGGCAGCTCCTCGAAGAGATACTCCCCGGCCAGCTCGAAGACGCCCTCGTCCTCCGTCGCGCGGGCCGTGCCCGGCCCGTCTCCCGTACGGCCCTGAAGACCCTGACGGAGATCCCCGTGGAGACCTCCGTGGAGACCCCGATTGAGACCCCCGTTGAGACCTCCGTGAAGATCCCGGTGGAAGGAGGCGATCGCGGCGCCGAGGGCGGCTCGGGTCTCCTCCACCGCCTCCACCCCGCCGAACAGGGCCCGTGCCCGCGCGAGCGACGTCGCCCGGGTGGTCCACGTCGCCCGGGTGGCCTCGTCGGTGCCGAAGGCCCAGAAGAGCTGGGCGGCGGCCCTCGCGGCGGGCGGGTAGCGGAGCAGTCCCGCGTCCGCGCGCAGGCGGAGCGTGGCCTGGAGGATCGCGGCGGCGTCGTGGTCGTGGACGCCCCGCTCGTAGCCCTCGTCGTACCGGGTCTCCGCCACCCGGCGGACGATCTCCAGCAACTCCCCGCCGTCGCCCGCCGCGGCCTCGTACAGCGCCTCCAGGGAGACAGGGGCCCCGCCCGTGCCCGGCACGGCCGGGCGCGCCGGGTTCCCATCCCTGCCGGAAGAGACCGTGTTCCCGGCCGTTCCGGGAAAGACCGTGTTCCCGGCCGTGCCGAAGGAGACCGGGTTCCCGGACGTTCCGAGGGAGACCGGGTTCCCGCCTGTGCCGGGAAAGACCGGGTTTCCGGCCGTGCCGGGGGAGACCCCGGCCGCGAGTGGTGTTCCGGCCTCGGCGGCGGCCAGGATCGAGGCGGCCAGGTGCTCGCCCCGGTAGACCTCCGGCGACTCCGAGACCGTCAGCTGGTCCCAGAACGGCCGGGTGTCCTCGAAGGCCGCGTCGCGCACCGGGGAGCGGTAGTCGGTGCCGGTGACGGCGAACGCCATCCGGTCCTCGTGCGGGACCAGGGTGAGGTCGGTCGCCTGGGTGTTGACCGCGAACAGGTGGCGGCCGAGCCGGATGGTCTCCCCGCCGTCGGTGTAGAGGTCGAGCCGGTCGCGCAGGGCGCGGCCCGCCTCCTGGCGGGCGGCCTTGATCCGGCCCTCCAGCTCCTCCGCGCGCACCTGGTCGCCCAGCGCGCGCAGCTCCCCGGCCACGCCCTTCAGCTTGAGCACCATCGGGTCGGACCCGAAGTAGGTGTTGACCTCGTCCAGCGACGCCAGCCCGGCCACCCGGCGCCGTACGCTCGACAGGATGCGGGCCGCGGAGTCGGCCAGCCGGTCGGCGCGGCGGGCCCGCTCGTCGAGCAGCGCCTGGCGGCGCGAGGAGAACGCCTCGTAGACGTCCTCCCGCTTGGCGGCCAGCTGCCCTAGGAAGTCGTCGAACTCGGCGAAGCGCGACTCCAGGTTCTCCAGCTGGAGCATCAGGCGGCCCAGCTGCTCGTCGCAGCGCTCGGGGGTGCCGGACATCGCCAGCGCGCCGGTGATCGCCTGCCCCAGCAGGGCGTACTCGGCCGCGAAGGCCGCCCGCCCCTCACCGGCCAGCAGCTCCCCGCGCCGGGCGTCCAGCGTGGCGCGGGCGCGGTTGACCCCGCCGAGCACCTCGCCGACCCGTTCCAGGATGGCGGTCCGCACGGTGGCGTCGGCGATGTCGAGCGTGCCGACCACCTCGACCACGATCTCCAGGCCCCGCGCCTGCCGCTCCAGCCGCTCGCCGATCGGCCCGGCCTCGGCGACGGTCGCGATGGCGCCCGCGTCGGAGACCAGCCGCTCGACCTCGGCGTGGTATCCGGCGAAGGCGTCGTCGCCCCGCAGGAACTCCGCCGCGCGCCGCGCGGCGCCGCCCAGCTCGGCCGTCAGCTCCGCGTCGAGCGCGTCGATCCCGGCGGTGTCGACGTGGCGCAGCTCGCGCAGGCCCACCAGGCGCCCCTGCGACCGCCGCAGCTCCGACAACCGGTCGATCCAGCCCCGCGCGGACCCGGGCGCCTCGCCGCGCGTGTGCCGTACGAGCGCGGTGACCTCGGCGGCGGCGGCCTCCAGTGCCTCGGCGGCCTGCCGGGTGAGCGACTGGACCTTCTCGAACTCGTCCAGCACCTGCTCGGCGGTGGCCCGCACGTCGGCGAGCGGGCCGCGCAGCCGGTGCTCGCCCAGCCAGTGGTAGTGGTCGAAGACCCGGGCGCAGGAGGCGATCAGCGCCTCGAAGACCGGGACGGACGGCGCCATCTCCTCGACCATCCGCGCCACCGACAGGCAGTCGGAGATGCCCCGTACCAGCTCCGCGTTGCCGATCCGCTCCAGCGGCCCGGTGCCGACCGGGCGCCCGGCGGCGTGCAGGTCCGACTGGTACGCCGTCTGCCAGACCTGCATGGGGTGGACGCGGGTGGGCTCGTCGGAGGTGGCCCTGAAGACGACCAGCGTGCCGTCGTCGAACAGCGAGTACCCGTGGCAGGACAGCGGGGTCTCCACCCGCTTGCGGATCACGTTGTACGGCAGCAGCAGCGACCGCCCCTCGGCGCGGGCGTGGAAGACGTACAGCACGTCCTCGCCGTTGGGGGAGCGGATCACCCGCTCGAACTCCAGCTCGGACACGTCGGTGTCGAACGTCTTGCCGACCCCGGTGGACAGGTAGTAGCCGCCGGGGAAGATGATCCCCTGGTCCTCGGGCAGGCGCTGGCAGGACTGCCCGATGCCGTCCAGGCGGACCACGCCCTTGGTCCGGGTGTTGAACACCAGGTGCCGCCACTCCGGCTCCTTGTACGGCCGCACCCGCAGCAGGATCAGCGGGCCGATCCTGGCGTGCTGGACCTCCGCGTCGGCGAGGCTCTGCAGCGGCTCCGTGACGGGCTCGCGGTAGACGCCCTCCCCGGTCTCGGTGTTGTTCTCGACCTTGATGGTGAGGTCGCCGCCGACGGTCTCGACGAACACCTCGCCGCCGATCGAGATGTGCGGGTGGCGGCCCGTCACGTGGTCGTCGCGGGTGGCCGGGACCCACTCGAAGTCGTGCGAGGGCGGGAACGTGTGGTCGCGCTCCCCCCGGTCGTCGATGTACGAGAGTGTGCCGTCCGCCCCGACCTGCCAGCGCAGCACGCGCGTGTCCTGCGGGCCGGTCTGGAAGACGGCCAGCATCTTGCCCTCGACGCGGCGGAGCTGGAGCAGCCGGGTCTCCCGGTAGTACCGGTAGAGCTCGGCGAAGTCCCGTTCGAAGCGCGGGTCGCGGAACATCGGCGCGGGGTCGAACCGGAACGCGTTCTCCTCGTCTCCCGTTGCGTCCCGGACAAAGGTGTGTGCGGAGAAGACGTCCCCGACGGTCGTCTCCGGCTTCATCCCGATGAACACGTTGTAGCCGAAGAGCATGAGCCCGCCGACCGACACGATGTCGCGCGGCACGCAGTTGTTCTCGGTGCGTATCCGCTCGGTGCCGACCAGGCGCAGCTCGGCCCCGCCGAACACCGCCAGGCGCTCGGCGTTGAGCGCGTCGGACTGCCGGGCCAGCTCGGCGGCCTGCTCGGCGAGCCGGGCGCGGAGCACCTCGTAGGTTCCCGCGTCCAGCCCCGCCCCCTCGCCGGGGGCGCCGGTGACGGCCTCCGCCGTGGAGGACGTCACTGCTTGACGGAACCGGCGGAGTTACCGGCGGCGGTGCCGAGCGCGGCGACGGGGACCTCGGTCGTGGTGGCGGCCTGGGCCTCGCCCAGCAGGCCGCGCAGCCTGTCCGCGTCGGGGCCGCCCTCCTTGATCATTTTCATCAGCAGCGCGGACAGCGAGAGGTTCCGCACGTCGGCGGTGTCGATCGAGCCGATGGCCCTGCCCAGGTCGGCGGGGAGGCTCGCCGAGCCGTCCAGGTAGGGACCGGCCAGCGTGCGGGCGACGTCGGAGTGCTCCACGAAGCCGTCCACGGCCTTGCCCATGCTGATCGAGCCCATCAGCCGGTCGAAGAACACGGTGTCGCCGCCGACGATGTCGATGTTGGCCTTGGACAGCCCTGCCGACACCACGGAGGCCTGCGCCTCGGCGATCTTGAGCTGGGCGTTCACCCCGGCGAGACGGATCTCCTTCTCGGCCTCCAGCCGCAGGCGGTACTCCTCGTGGGAGCGGGTCGCGTCGGTGAGCGCGGCCATCGCCGCGGCCTTCTCGGTGAGACCCTCGGCCTCGGCCTTGAGCTTCTCGCCGACCGTCGCGGCGGCGGCCAGCGCCATCGCCTGCTCGCCCTCCGCCTCGGCCTTCAGCTTCTCGCGGACCGCGGTGGCCACGGCGTGGGCCCTGGCCTGCTCGCCCTCGGCGACCGCGAGCGCCTTCTCCCGCTCGACGGTGGCCTCGGCGCGGCCGACCTTCTCGATCGCCGCGGCGTCCCGTTCGCGTACCTGCACCTCGGCCAGGCCGATGGCGGCCATCTCGGCCTGGACGCCCTCGGCGAGGCGGATCTTGGCGCGGGCGTCGAGCTCGGCCGCCTGCTGCCGCGACTCGGCCAGCACCAGCGCCTCGCGCGCCCGGTGCTTGGACGCGGCCTCGGAGGCCTCGGCCGCCTTGATGTCCTTGACCAGGCTCTCCTGCGCCTCGGCCTCGGCTTGGATGATCACGGCCTGGCGGGTCCGCTCGGCCTCCTCGACCACGCGCAGGCGCTTGATGCTCTCCTCCTGCTCGGCGACCGTCTTCTCCACCACGATCCGCTCGCGGATCACCTCGGCGATGGAGCGCTTCTCGCCCTCCAGCTCCTTGTCCTTGGAGATGCGCGACAGCTCGGTCTCGCGCTCGCGGGCGATCACCTCAAGCAGGCGGTCCTTCTCGATGCGCTCGGTCTCGATGGCGAGGACCCGCTCGCGGTTCTTCGCCGCCACCGCGATCTCACGGGCCTGGTTCTCCTGCTGGACGCCGAGCTGCTCGTCGGTACGCAGGTGCGCGGCGTGCGCCTTGAGCCGCTCCTCGGCCTGGACCTTGGAGGTCTCCGCCTCCTCGCGGGCGCGCATGGTCTCGACCTCGCGCTTCTGCTTGGTCTCCGCGTCGGCCTGGCGGCGCTCCAGCTCCAGGATGGCCTCCCGCGCGTCCACGTTCTGGCGGGTGATCTCCTTCTCCTCGCGCCGCTGGAACTCGTTGGTCCGTACGTGCTCGATGGCGGTGAGCTCGGTGATCTTCCTGATGCCCTGCGCGTCGAGGATGTTGTTCTTGTCCAGGGAGAGCAGCGAGGTCTGCTCCAGGTAGTCGATGGCCGCGTCCTCAAGGCTGTAGCCGTTGAGGTCGGTGCCGATGACCTGGATGATCTGGTCGCGGAACTGGTCGCGCTGGGTGTAGAGGTCCACGAAGTCGAGCTGCTTGCCGACCGTCTTGAGCGCCTCGGAGAACTTGGCGTTGAACAGCTCCTGCAGCGTCTCCTGGTCGCTCGCGCGCGCGGTGCCGATGGCCTGGGCGACCTTCACCACGTCCTCGACGGTCTTGTTGACCCGGACGAAGAAGGTGATGCGGATGTCGGCGCGGATGTTGTCACGGCAGATCAGGCCCTCACGGCCGGTACGGGCGATCTCGATGGTCTTCACCGAGATGTCCATCAGCTCGGACTTGTGGAAGATGGGCAGCACGACGGCCCCGGTGAAGGTGACGTCGACCTTGTTGATCTTCGAGATGATCAGGGCCTTGCCCTGTTCCACCTTGTTGAACAACCGGCTGATCATGAAGAGCACGCCGATGACGACGAGGAGGACGACGGCGAGAAGAATGCCGAGCCCGGTGGAGATGACGTCCAATGTGGTCCCTCGGTTAAATAGGACGATCAGGGTCGAGTTCCGCGTCGTACGGCGTCACCCAGAAGAACTCGCCGGGGGAGTCGTAGGCGAATATCAGGGCGACGCTGCCGGAGGCGAAAACCTCGTCACCGGTCTGCCGTACTTGAACGAGAGCGGAGGAGCCGTCGGCGGCGGTGACCTCGGCCTGGCCGAAGTCGCGGCTGACGCGGCGCGTGCGGATGACGCACATGCGGCCCACGAAGTCGGCGCGGGAGGGGACGCGCTCCTTCGGGACGAGACGCCGCAGTGACAGGACGACGAGGCGCGTACACGCCCAGGCGCAGACCAGTGCCGCGACCAGTACGGCGACCAGGGCGGGGGTGCTCGTGAACAGCGTGCCGCCCACGAGGCTCGCGAACCACGCGACGACGACCAGCAGCGAGACGGCCACCGCGGCCGGGACTCCGCCGAGTCCCAGACCGCTCAGGAGGCCGGTGCCCCCTGTCACCTCGGACCCGTCGCCGTCGCCACCGTCACTTCCTTCACCGCCGAACCCGAACACCCCGGTCACGACGAGCACCCAGTACGCGATGATCACCAGGAGCAGGAACGTGAACAGGACGGTCGGAAAAGACAGTGCGGCATCGACAAACTGGCCCATCGGCGTGTGAAATCCCCCTGCTGGCATACCGGAACGCGCTCCCCCGAGCACGTGTAGGTGACTATATACATATAAAGATCTGTTAAAGGGAATAGTTCCCAAAGCGGAAAAACATCCGCATAGATGTCAGGGGTGCGGGGGTTACCGGCGCGCGGGGCGCGCGGAACTCACGAAGCGGGAAGGCCGCGAAAACGGGGGCGCGAAGAAGTGGAGGAGCGGGAACGGGGCCCGCGTCCTCGGCTCCGTCCCGGGAGGCCACCCCGGAAGGCCGTCCCGGGGAGCCTGTCGCGGGAGGTCAGGCGGGGCGAGTGATCATGTAGGCGAGACCGACGAGGATCACGACGGGAATGAGCCACACGATGGCCTCGATGGCGAACTCCTTGTACATGAGGAACATCCCTCCGGAGCGGTGATCGGCGAGGAGCGCGGATCTCCGACGATAGCCGCTGTTTTCGGCGACGACCAGAACCCGACCGCGCACCGGCCGCCCGCCCCTACGAGGAGCCCTACGAAGGACCGCCCGCCGCACAGGGGGCCGGTCGCCTCAGAAGGGACTGGCCGATCTACGAGGGGCCGCCCGCCTCACGAGGGGCCGGTCGACCCACGAGGCCGCCTCACAAGGGGCCCGACCTACGAGGGATCGGCCGCCTCACGAGGGACTGCCCGCCTCACGAGGGGTTGGCCGAGCCGACCACCACCGAGGTGTCCGAGGGTTCCCCCTCGACCACGTCGGCGACCACGCAGGTGATGTTGTCGGGCCCTCCCGCGTCGCAGGCGAGCGCGATCAGCTGGCGCGTCACCTCGTCGAGGTCGTCGACCTCGGCGAGCACCTGGCGGAGCCGTTCGGCGTCGACCACCCCGGACAGCCCGTCGGAACAGAGCAGGTAGCGGTCGCCGAGCTCGGCGTCGCGCAGGGAGAGGTCGAGCTCAAGGTTGTCGCCGCCGTCGAGGACCTGCAGCAGGATCGACCGGTGCGGGTGGCGGGCGGCCTCCTCCGCGGTGATCCGGCCGTCGTCCATCAGCGTCTGGACCAGGGTGTGGTCGTAGGTGATCTGGTACAGGTCGCCGTTGCGCAGCAGGTAGGCGCGGGAGTCGCCGATGTGGGCGAGGGCGACGCGCGAGCCGTTCCAGAGCATCAGGGTCAGGGTGGTGCCCATGCCGGTGAGCGACGGGTCCTCCTCGACCAGGTCGCGCAGGCGCTGGTTGGCCTTGCGGACCCCGGCCTCGGCGGCGGCGGCGAGGTCGCCGGGGCACTCCTGGTCCAGGGACGCGACGGTGGCGATCGCCGCCGAGCTGGCGACCTCCCCGCCCACGTGGCCGCCCATCCCGTCGGCGACGGCGAGAAGCCGGGCGCCCGCGTAGGCGGCGTCCTCGTTGCCTTGCCGGATCCGGCCGACGTCGGAACCTGCCGTATAGCGCAGCGTGATCATCTGCACATCACTAGATCGTCGAGTTGCACGAGCTGAGCCGCTTTCGGACAGTTGGGATGGGCATAGGGCGAACCGAGATGTTCCACGATCCACTTAACACCATGGTGGCGCAAGCGGCCTGGGGAAGTGTTGCCACATCTGTTGACACCTGTGGTGGCGCGTAAGCTTGTTTCAGTGTCACGCATGGGCCCCTCCAGTGCCCCCGCACTGTGCCCGGAGTACCCCACCTTACGCATCGCTAGGAGATCAGTAATGGCCGCGATCATTCAGGAGGCGGCTCGCCGCCGCACGTTCGCGGTGATCAGCCACCCCGACGCGGGTAAGTCGACCATGACCGAGGCGCTGGCGCTGCACGCCTCCGCGATCAGTCAGGCCGGTGCGGTGCACGGCAAGTCCGGGCGGCGCGGGGTCACCTCCGACTGGATGGAGATGGAGAAGGCCAGGGGCATCTCCATCACCTCCGCCGCGCTCAGGTTCGAGTACCGCGGCCACATGTTCAACCTGGTCGACACCCCGGGACACGCCGACTTCTCCGAGGACACCTACCGGGTGCTGGCCGCCGTCGACTGCGCGGTCATGCTGCTCGACGCGGCCAAGGGCATGGAGCCGCAGACCCTGAAGCTGTTCGAGGTCTGCAGGCACCGCCGCATCCCGGTGATCACGTTCGTCAACAAGTGGGACCGGCCGGGGCGTGAGGCGCTGGAGCTGCTGGACGAGATCGAGGAGCGTACCGGCCTGAAGCCCACCCCGATCACCTGGCCGATCGGCACCGGCGGCTTCTTCCACGGCGTGGCCGACCGCACCGCCGACCGGATCGTCCGCTACACCCGCACCCCCGGCGGTGCCACCAAGGCCATCGAGACCGATCTGAGCGCCGAGCAGGCCCTGGCGGAGCTGGGCGGCGACTGGGAGCGGGCCAAGGACGAGATCGACCTGCTCTCCGCGATCGGCGCGGACCACAACCAGAAGACCTTCGAGGCGCACGAGTCGACCCCGGTGCTGTTCGGGGCCGCGCTGTCCAACTTCGGCGTCGGCCGCCTGCTGGACGCCATGGTCGACATCGCCCCCGCCCCCACGCCCCGCCCGGACGTCGCCGAGGACCCGCGCCCGCTGGAGGAGCCGTTCTCCGGCCTGGTCTTCAAGGTGCAGGCCAACATGGACCCCTCGCACCGCGACCGCATCGCCTTCGTCCGGGTCTGCTCGGGCAGATTCGAGCGCGGCATGGTGCTCATCCACGCGGCCACCGCCCGCCCGTTCGCGACCAAGTACGCCCAGTCGGTCTTCGGCCAGGAGCGCGCCACGATCGACGAGGCGTACCCCGGTGACGTGGTCGGCCTGGTCAACGCCAGCGCCCTGCGTCCCGGCGACACGCTCTACGACGGCCCGCCCGTCGAGTTCCCGAGGATCCCGAGCTTCGCCCCCGAGCACTTCTCCACCGCCAGGGTCCGCGACTCCAGCCGGTCCAAGCAGTTCCGCAAGGGCATCGAGCAGCTCGACGCCGAGGGCGTGGTCCAGGTGCTCCGCTCCGACGTCCGCGGCGACCAGTCGCCGGTGCTCGCGGCGGTGGGCCCGATGCAGTTCGACGTGGTCAAGCACCGGATGGCCGCCGAGTTCAACACCGAGATCCTGATGGACCGGCTCGACTTCGGTATCGCGAGGCTCACCGACGCCGAGTCGGCGCCGCTCCTGGCCCGCCAGCGCGGGGTGGAGGTCTTCGTCCGCTCGCTCGACGGGGCCCTGCTGGCGCTGTTCACCGACGAGTGGCGCATGCGCGGCGTGATGCGCGACCACCCCGACCTGGTGCTGAACGCCCTGCTCGCCGACACGCGCGGCTGACGTCCTCCCGGGGTGCGGGTCGGATGAGGTGAGACGGGAGGCCCGGGGTGCCGGGGGTCTCCCTCTCAGGCGCTCGTGGTGAGATATGTCGTTATGAGCGCGATTAAGTGGGGAATTCTGGCGACCGGCGGCATCGCCGCGACCTTCACCGAGGACCTGAGGCTCCTGCCGGACGCCGAGGTGGTCGCGGTCGGATCACGGTCGGAGGAGTCCGCACGGGCCTTCGCCGACCGGCACGGCATCCCGAGGGCCCACGGGAGCTGGGCCGAGCTGGCCGCCGACCCCGACGTGGACATCGTCTACGTCGCCAACACCCAGAACGCCCACTACGACGCCGTACGGACCTGCCTCGAAGGGGGCAAGGCCGTGCTGTGCGAGAAGGCGTTCACCCTCAACCGGGCCGAGGCCGCGAAGCTGGTCGACCTCGCGCGGGAGCGGGGCCTGTTCCTGATGGAGGCCATGTGGACGCGCTGCATCCCGGCCATCCGCAAGATCATGGAGCTGGTCGAGGGAGGCGCCGTCGGCCCGGTCAACACCGTCCACGCCGACTTCGGCTTCTCCGTCTCCGTCCCGCCCGAGCACCGGCTCCGCAACCCGAAGCTCGGCGGCGGCGCCCTGCTCGACGTGGGTGTCTACCCGATCTCCTTCGCGCACATGCTGCTCGGCGCCCCCGCCGGGGTACGGTCCTGGGCGCGGCTGACCCCCGAGGGGGTGGACGACAACACCGGTGTGCTGCTCGGCTACGACAGCGGCGCGGTCGCCCTGCTGTCCTGCGGCATCGCCACGGACAGCCCGGTCACCGCGTCCATCTCCGGCCCGCTCGGCCGGATCGAGCTGCCGACCCTGTTCTTCCGCCCCGACACCTTCACCCTGCACCGTACGGAGGGTGAGCCGGAGACCTTCCACGTCCCCTTCGAGGGGAAGGGCATGCTGCACGAGGCGGCCGAGGCCATGCGCTGCCTGCGCGAGGGCCTGCTGGAGAGCCCGCTGATGCCCTGGCAGGCGACCCTCGACGTGATGGGCGTCATGGACGAGGTCCGTTCGCAGGTGGGAGTCCGTTTTCCCGGCGAATGACCGATCTGGCGCGCATGCCGGGGGGACGAGTGCCCGCCGGTCGCGCCTCGACCGCCGACGGCGGGATCCATGCGGAACGGACCCGCGGGCACCTCGTGCGGTGTCCGCGGGTCCGCTCGCTCTACGTCAGCTCGCTCTACGTCAGAAGGTGGCGACGTTGAGCAGCTTCTCCTTGATGCCGTCGGTGTCGTCGACGTTGTTCCAGTTGGTGGTGCCCGCGGTCTGGAGCGCGGACTTCACCGCCGCGGGCGTCGCGCCCGGGTTGACGGCCTTGTAGAGGGCCGCTCCACCGGCGACGTGCGGGCTGGCCATCGAGGTGCCCGAGATGGTGCTGGTACCGCTGCCCGTCCAGGTGGACAGGATGCACACGCCCGGCGCGATGAGGTCCACGTCGGCGCCGTCGTTGGAGAAGTTGGCGAGCGTGTCGTCGACGTCGCTGTAGCAGGTGGGCGCCGCCCCGCCGCCGGGAAGCCCGTTGTAGTCGGCGAGGGCGCTGACCGTGATGACCTCGTCGTACGACGCGGGCACGGAGCCGGAGGAGTTGGCGTTGTTGTTGCCGGCCGCGACCACGAAGGTCACGCCCGCCGCGACGGCGGCGCAGATCGCCCGGTGCATGGCGTCGTTGTTGGTGTTGCCGCAGTTGCCGTCGTCGGCACCGAGGCCGCCGAGGCTCATGTTCGCGACCTCGATCTCGGAGGCGTGCGCGGTGACGTAGTCGATGCCGCAGATCACCTGCGACCAGCTGCCGCCGCCGCTGTTGTTCAGCACCCGCACCGGCCACAGGCGGGCGCCGGGAGCCACCCCGACGACGGAACTGGTGTTGTCCAGCGCCCCGACCGTGCCCGCCACGTGCGTTCCGTGGCCGTTGCCGTCGTTGGCGCTCGTACCGGTGTTGCAGTTCTTGGCGCCCGCGGTGTAGACGTTCAGGTCGGGGTGGGTGAGCTGGATGCCGGTGTCGATGATCGCCACGTCGACGTTGACCCGGGTGTCCACGCCGTTGATGGCGGCGGTGGGGCTGAGCTCGGCGTCGACCCGGTTGATTCCGGTGGGCAGCGTCTGGGCGTTGATCGACACCACGCCGTCGGGCTGCACGAACTGCACCTGCGGGTCGCGGGCGGTGGCGGCGGCCGCGGTGGCGCTCATCTTCGCCGAGTAGCCGCGAAGGGCGTGGTTGAAGACCTTGTCCACCGCGGCGCGGCGGGAACGCGCCTGGGTGTTGGCGAAGGTCGTGGCGTCCGCGCCGTCCTTCAGCACGACGATGTAGTTGCCGACGGGGTCCGGGGCGGCGGTCGCGGCTGTGGCCGGAATGAGCGCCGTGACGAGGGAACTCGCGAAGAGGACTGTGAGGAGCGTTTTGCGCACGGGGGGATCCTCCACTCTTTTGGCCGGGTTTGGCCAATGAGGTAGAGGTTGACATGTTAAGTCAGCTGATTCCACAAGATAAGTCAATTATTTACATGAAGTTTATATAAAGTAATTGAGGTAGTCATATATCACTGTAAATGGCTCGGGCCGGAAACGAATGTGCGCGTCGGCGACCCGCTTTTCGGGCGGCGCCTGAGGGGCCCTTGCGGCGGCTGTGGCCTGCGTATATGTTGGAAATTTTCCTCAGATGTCACCGGCCTGGTGATGGCCGGTCGTATCCCGCGGCCGGTGCCGGACGCGTGGTCGGGCCATATTCGGGCCGTATAAAGTTACTTATCTGAATTTCCGCTTTCCGCTTGTCGGGATTCCCGTACGGGTGCGGCCCGTCGAGGCTGGCCGGGGTAGCCGGATACCGATCCGCCCGTACCGTGAATAACCACACCCCCGAAAACGGCAGGTGGGGGCTATGCCCCTCCTCAGGGTCCTCTCAGGTCGTTCGTGATGGTGTTGTGCCGCCATCCCACCGGATCCACAATCCTCCGAGGATTGGGACGGGGGCCGCGTACGCCATCTCCCCTCAGGAGCATCCCGATCATGACGTCTCTCGCGATTCACGCCGGGCGGATGTTCGACGGCACGAACCTGTCCGGCCCCGCGACGGTTTTCGTGGAGGACGGGCGGATCACCGGCGTGGATACCCGGGGTGCTCTCCCGCCGGACGGAACGGGCCTGGTCGACCTTGGCGCGGACGCGTTCCTGATGCCGGGGCTCATCGACCCTCACGTGCATCTCGGCTTCGACGCCGGCCCCGACCCGGTGACCGCGTTCACCGCCGCCGACGACGCGGAACTGCTGGCCAGGATGCGGGCCGCCGCGGACAGGGCGCTCCAGGCCGGTATCACGACCGTCCGCGACCTCGGCGATCGCAACTATCTGGCGTCGGCGCTGAGGACGGAGCTGAACCGGCGCCCCGGAGGGGGCCCGGAGATCCTCGCCGCCGGGCCCCCGATCACCACATCCGGCGGCCACTGCCATTTCATGGGGGGCGAGGCCGAAGGAGCCGAGGCCTTACGCGCCGCGGTGTGGGACCGGTACGAGCGGGGCTGCGCGGTAGTCAAGATCATGCTGAGCGGTGGCAACATGACGCCGGGCTCACCGCCGCACGAGTCGCAGTACTCACCGGCCGACCTTCGGGTCGTCGTCGGCGAAGCGCATCGGCTCGGTCTGCCCGTCGCCGCCCACGCGCACGGTACGCCGGCGATCAGGGACGCGCTGGCGGCGGGAGTGGACAGCATCGAGCACGCGACGTTCATGACGGCGGACGGGGTCGACGCGGATCCCGCCCTGCTCGCCGCCATCGCCAGGAGCGACGTCTTCGTGAGCGTGACGATCGGAGTCGTCCCCGGTGACTCGCCGCCGGTCCTGCCACCGGAGGTCGCCAAGCGCGTGCGAGCCGTACACGAGGCTCTCAGGACCCTGTACAGGCTCCGTGCCAGGATCGTGCTCGGCACGGACGCGGGCATCATGCCGGTCAAGCCCCACGACGTACTGCCGTACGCCATCTCCCAGTTCACCGCGGAGGGCCCGTCTCCGCTGGAGGCACTCACGGCGGCGACCGGCCTCGCCGCCCAGGTGTGCGGGGTCTCCGGCCGGAAGGGACGGATCGCGGTCGGCGCGGACGCCGATCTGCTGGCCGTGACCGGGAATCCGCTCGATGATCTCGACCGGCTCCGGGACGTCCGGGCGGTCTTCCGCGCGGGCGTCCGGGTCCGGTGATCGAGGGGGAACAGGTGAGTGCCGTCGGCGGGGAAGTGGGCAGGGCGTCACTGTCACACCGGGCACCGGCGCGTTCGATCACCGAAAGAGTCAGACGCGGTGCCAGTCGTGGCGTTCCAGGAAGGCGCGCTCGCCGATGGCGTACTCGGTGAAGGCGTCCTGGACCGCCCCCAGGTCCGGGACGTGCGTGCGGAACATCTGGTTCCTGACGCTGTCCTTGTACTCCAGCTCGTAGCCGGAGGGCTCCGGGGAGCTCTGGACGAAGTGCTCGCCGAAGACGACCAGGGCCGTGAACGGGTTCCGCGGGGACATGGTGGCGAGCGCGTCGGAGATGAGCCGGAGGTCGGGGCCGACCACGATCATCCCGTCGCCCGTGCGCATCTCCATGGTCGGGTAGACGCCCCGAGGAGACAGGTTGTGCACCAGGCCGCGCTGCGGGTCGTAGCAGACCAGCCCGCACTCGGCGGCGAGGGCGAAGACCCGGGCGGACACCTCGTCGGCCCGCTCTGGGTCCATACCGACCAGGACGTGGGCCGGGGAGAGCCATCCGGCCCCGGGCAGGCGGTCGGCGAACGCCGCCACCCCGGGGTGCACCTCCACGTCCTCCGGGACCTCCGGGTCCTCGGGACGGGGATCCGCACCGTGCCGGAACTCCCCGGAACCGGAAGAGGGCGCCGCGGCGTCCTCCCGGTCCCCGGAGCGGGGATCGGTGTCACGCGGTTCCCCGTGGCGAAGGGCCAGGAAGACCTGCTCCGCGTGTTCCCTGGTGATCGGTTTGGGCTCGTACCAGACGGCCAGTTCGAAACTCACGGTCCCATTGTCCTCCGGGTGCCTTTCCCGGTGGAAAGGGCCGGACCGATCGGATGATCGGCCCGGAGGACGTGCCGGTGGCCGGGGCGTTCACGATACGCGGGGAGGACCGGCCCCTGTATGGCCCTGCCGGGGATGAGCCCGACGTACCCGCTCATCCTGGACGGATCGTGAAGCTTCTGACGACCACGTGATCTCCTGCCATCCGGACGCTACGCAGCCACTGCATATTTTCCGCATATGCCGGAGAGCCGATCAGGGGCAGCCGGTGATCGAGGACCCGAGGAGACCGGCCAGGTCGTCCGCCTTCGCCCTGTCCCCGATGAGGGTGAAGAGCTCGTAGGACTCGCGCCAGCACCGTACGGCCCGCTCCCGGTCGCCGGTCGCCACGTGGGCGAGGCCGAGACTGCGGAGCGCGCCCCCCAGGTACGTCGTCCAGCTGCGGGTCCGCCACAGCGCCACGGACTCCGTCAGGCGTTCGACCGCCCGCTCGTGGTCGCCGTCGGCACGGTCGAGGTCGCCCAGGATCCAGAGGGCGTCGGCCAGGTGGTGGGTGAGGTTGTAGCGGCGGCTGAGCTCCTCCACGGTGTCGGCCGTGGGCCGCGCCCGCTCGTCGCCGCCACCGCTGTAGAGCTTCGCCAGCGTGACCAGGGTCATCGTCTCGGACGCCGGGTCCCTCGCGACCCGGGACATGACGAGCGAGCGGTTGAGACACCGCTCCGCCGGTTCCGACTGGCCGGTCTCGACGTACGCGAGGCCGAGGAACTGCAGGGACGTCGCCTCGAAGCGCGGGTTTCCCAGCGTCTCCGCGACCCTCAGCGCGCTCACCAGGTGCGGGATCGCCGAGAGGACGTCCCGCTGGCCGTGCGTGATGCCGAGGGCCAGGTGGGCACGCGCCCGGCCGCCGAGGTGGCCGGTCTCCTCCGCGAGGCGCAGCGCCGTCTCCGCCGACTCCACGGCCGGTTCGACGAACCCCTGCGCGGCCAGGCCCCAGGCGCACATCACGTGGGCGTCCGACAGCCCGCGCGGCTCACCGACCTCGGTGAACATCTCCGCGAGCCGGACGGCGTTGGTGTGCAGGGCCACCATGGCGCCGCCCTCGTGCTCGACGCCGGTCCAGGTGGTCACGTCGAGCAGCCCGCGCAGCATGACGGCCTCGCCGAGCAGGTTTCCCGCCGTACGGCAGGCCAGCATGGCCCGCTCGTTGAGGCGACGGCACTCGGAGAAGAACCCGTGGGAGTCGAAGTAGCGTTCGAGGCATCCCGCGAGGTCCCAGGCGAAGTCGTCGAGCGCCAGGGCGCAGGCCTGCTCGATGAGACCGGCCAGCGCGGTCCGCTCGGCGTTGAACCAGGCGAGGGGGTCGCGCAGGAGGGACGCGGCGAGGTCCCCGGGCAGCGCGTGGCGCGGCGCCGGGCCGTGGAGCACGGCGTAGCAGGCGCCGTGGACGTGCTCCATGGCCTGTTCCGCCAGCCAGAGCCACGCGCCGAACGCCCTGGTCGTCGCGAGCAGCAGCTCGGCGGGGTCCTCCTCGGCCTCCGCGCGCTCGCGGGCGTACAGCCGGACGAGGTCGTGGAAGCGGTAGCGGGCCTGCCCGGTGGCGTCGATCCCGGAGATGGTGGCGAGCTGCGCGTCCACCAGGAACTCCAGGCATGCCTCCCCCTCCTCGTGCGTGCAGCCGAGCAGCGTGGCGGGGACCCAGCTCGCGAAGCCAGGGACGTCGAGAAGGCCGAGCAGCCGGAAGGCGCGGCGCGCGTGCGCCGGGAGACCGACGTAGCTCAGGGCCAGGCTCGCCCTGACCGCGCGGTCGCCGACGATCAGCTGGTCGAGGCGCCCGCGCTCGTCGCCGAGCCGCTCCACGAGCCAGGAGATCCTCTGCTGGGGACGGGCGGCGAGCCGCGCGCCCGCGACGCGCACGGCGAGCGGGATGCGGTCACACAGCCAGACGAGCTCGGTGGCGGCGGAGAGCTGCGAGGCGACGCGGTCGTGCCCGATCAGCCGCGAGAGCAGCTCCACGGCCTCCTGGGTGCTCAGGACGTCCAGTTCGACCGGCCGCACGCCCTCCAGCCCCGAGAGCCTCGCGCGGCTCGTGACGATCACGGCGCAGCCGGGGGCACCGGGGAGCAGGGGTCTCACCTGCTGCTCCGACGCCGCGTTGTCGAGGACGATCAGGACGTTCGCGCGGGCCAGGCGGCTGCGGTACAGCGCGGCGCGGGCCTCGACCGACTCCGGGATGCTCGACCCGGGCACTCCCAGCGCGACGAGGAACCGTCCGAGCACGTGGCCGGGTTGTGCCTGCTCCTCCTCGTGCGCGCCGTGCAGGTCGACGTAGAGCTGCCCGCCGGGAAACCTGTCGGCCAGCTGGTGCGCCACGTGCACCGCCAGCGCCGTCTTGCCGATGCCGCCCATGCCCGTGATGACCGAGACGGTCGTCGCGGAACGGTCGTCCAGCCGCGCGACGAGCTCCCTGACGTGCTCGGCACGGCCCGCGAAGTCCGCGATGCTCATCGGCAGCTCCGCGGGGGGCTCGCGCGGCTCGGCCAGGCCTCGCTCGGCTCCCGCCTGCCCGTCCTGCTCGCGCTGCCCGCGTCGCTCGTCCTGCTCGTCCTGTTCGTGCCGCTCGTCCTTTGTGGCCTGCTCGGCCAGGATCAGCCGGTGGAGGTCGCGCAGCGGGGCCCCGGGCTCGACGCCCAGCTCCTCGTTCAGGAGGCGCCGGGTGTCGGCGTACACCGTCAGCGCCTCGGAACTCCGTCCGGCGCGGGCGAGCGCCGCCATGAGGTGCGCCCGCAGGCGCTCGCGGAGCGGGTGCGCGTTGACAAGGCCGGTGAGCTCGGCGACGAGCTCCGGCTGGAACCTCACCGCGAGGTCGGCCTCGACGCGGTCCTCCAGGGTGGCGAGCCGCAGCTCCTCCAGGCGCGACGCCTCACCCGACAGGTCCTCGACGAACCGCAGGTCGGCGTACGCGGGGCCGCGCCACAGCCGCAGGGCCCGGTGGAGGAGGTCCACGGCCTCATGGTGGTCACCGTGGAGGAACGCGTCGCGGCCCTCCTTCGCCAGCGACTGGAACCGATGGACGTCCAGCTCGCCGGGGTGCACGACCAGCAGGTAGCCGCCGTGGCGGCGCAGCACCCGGTCGGCGCCCAGGGACCGGCGGATGTGGGAGGCGTACAGGCGCAGGTTGTTGTCCGCCGTCTTCGGCGGGTGCTCGCTCCAGAGCGCGTCCACGAGCAGGTCGTCGGGCACGGAGCCGTTGGCGTGGTGCAGCAGCATCGCGAGCAGTGCCCGCTGTTTGCGTCCGCCCAGGGGAAGCGGCTGGTGGTCGGCCCTCACCTCGACCGGCCCCAGGACGGAGAAGTCCATACCACTCCCCTGGAAGGCTTCGGAGGGGCCAAGTGTGCCCGACCTCCCCCTCACCGTCAATGATCACCGAGGGCCCTCAGGGCCGCGGGGGCCGGGGGTTTCCGGCTCCGCGGCCGGGCCTGGGCTACGCCGGAGGCTTGTCGCCGACGGCGACCCGCGACAGCTCCACGGTGCAGAACGCGCAGCGCTTGGCCTCGATCGGGATGTCGCTCAGGCACTCCGGGCATTCCTTCTCGGTGGCCTTCTTGTCCCGGTCGAAGAAGCCGATCAGCCGGGTCATGGGCATCACGACCAGCCAGTAGATGACCGCCGCGATGATCGCGAAGCTCAGCAGGTGGTTGATGAAGTCGCCGTACATGAACTTGGAGCCGTTGATCGTGAACACGTACTGCGAGAAGTCAGGCTCCCTGCCGCCCGTGATGGCTCCGATCAGCGGCGTGATGAGGTCCTTGACCAGTGCCTGCACCAGCCCGCTGAAGGTCGCCCCGATCACGACGGCCACGGCGAGCTCGACGAGGTTGCCCCTCAGCAGGAACTTCTTGAATCCGCCCATCACTCATGTCCTCCGCTCGTGAGGAGGGTCGGGCTACCCACCTTCCGGCGGCCAAACCTACCTTTTTTCCGGGTGTTCCGCCGCGAAAGGGCGATGCCCGGACGCCGCCGCGCGGAGGCGTACGCGCCGTGCGGGGCGGTGGGGGCGAGCGACTACTATCGGCGCAGTTCGCGAGCGAGGTGACCGGGATGGACTTTCGTGTGCTGGGCCCCGTCGAGGCGTTCGCCGACGGAGGGGCGGCGCTGGACGTCGGCCCCTACCAGCAGCGGCTGGTGCTCGCCATGTGCGTCCTCGCCGTCCCCCGGCCGGTGGGCCCGAACCGGATGATCGACGCGCTCTGGGAGGGCGACCCCCCTCCGGGGGCGCTCAACACCGTGCAGGCGTACGTCTCCAAGCTCCGCCGCGTCTTCGAGCCCGGCCGGACGAGGAACGTGCCACCGGCGATCCTGGTCAGCAGGCCGGGAGGCTACGCGCTGGACGTCCCCGGCGGCGCGACCGACCTGGGCAGGGCGCGGGAGCGGGCGGCCCGGGGCAGGAGCCTGGGGGCCGGGGGCGACCACGAGGGGGCGGCCGGGGAGCTGCGGCTGGCGCTGGGGGAGTGGAGCGGGGAGCCGCTCGCGGACCTCTCCGGCACCTCCTGGGCGGCGGAGGAGAGCGCGCACCTGGCCGAGCTGCGGCTCACGATCGAGGAGGACCTGGCCGAGGCGGAGCTCGCCCTCGGCCGGGGGGCGGCGCTGACGGGCGGGCTCGCCCACCTGGTCGGCGCCCACCCGTTCAGGGAGCGGCTGCGGGTGCTCGCCGCCCACGCGCTCTACCAGGCGGGACGGCAGGCGGACGCCCTCGGCGTGCTCGCCGAGGGACGCCGGATGCTGATGGAGGACATGGGGCTGGACCCCGACCCCCGGTCCAGGGAGATGGAACGGCGCATCCTCGGCCAGGACCCCGCGCTGACGCCCCGCCCCGTGGCGAGGGTGGAACGGGTGACGGAGGAGGAGAAGGACACCGGGCTGGTGGGCAGGGACGCCGAGGCGGAGGTGCTGGAGCGGGCGGTCGCCGGTGACGGGCACCGGGTGGTGCTGCTCGCCGGGGAGCCCGGCATCGGCAAGACCAGCCTGGCCGAGCACGCCGCCGGGGCCGCGCTGGCGCGGGACCACCGGGTGGTGTGGGGCCGCTGCTGGAGCGGTACCGGCGCGCCGCCCTTCTGGCCCTGGACGCAGGCCGTGCAGGACCTGGTCGGCAGGCACGGCGAGCTGGCGCAGCTGACCGGAACCGGGCAGGCCGGGCAGTTCGCGTTGTACGAGGCGTTCGCCCGGCTGCTGAACGAGCACGGCCGGGTCCTGGTGGTCCTCGACGACCTCCAGTGGGCCGACCCCTCGTCGCTGCGGCTTCTGGAGTTCCTGGCCTCCACCCGGCTCTGCCCCGCGCTGACCGTCGTGGCCACCTACCGCGACACCGACGTACGCCCCGGCGAGCCGCTGGAGCACGCCCTCGGCGCGCTGCTGCGGCTGCCGCACGTGCGGCGGCTCCTGCTGCGCGGCCTGGCCGAGGAGGAGATCCGCGAGTACCTGGGCCGGGCCGGTGCCGACCCGGCCCTGGCCGCGGAGATGGGCAGGCTGACCGCGGGCAACCCGTTCTTCCTGGGGGAGGTGCTCCGGCTGGGGGAGACCCCCGAGGCGCTGTCGGACGTCGTACGCGGCCGGATGGCCGGTCTGCCGCCCGCCACCGGGGAGGTGCTGACCGTCGCGGCGCTGCTCGGCAGGGAGGCGGCGACCGACATCCTGACGCGCGTGGCGGGACTGCCGGAGGAGCGGGTCCTCGACATCGTCGACGCCGCGGTGGGGGCCGGGCTGCTGGTCGAGGGGGACGGGCCGAGCTGCCGGTTCGTCCACGACATCGTCCGCGACGCGCTGCGCGAGGCGCTGCCGCCGCTGCGCCGCAGGAGGCTGCACGCGCGGATCGCGGAGGTGCTGGAGGAGCGGAGCGGGACGCGCCTGACCGAGATCGCCCACCACTACCGCGAGGGCCTGCTGAACCCCCGGATGGCGGGCAAGGCCATCGGCTACACCCGGCGCGCGGCGGCCCAGGCGACCGCGCAGTTCGCCCACGAGGACGCGGTGGAGAGCCTGGAGACGGCGATCTCGATGACCGACCGGCTGCCGGGTCCCGACGACGCGCTCCGCTGCGACCTCCTGCTCGACCTGGCCGAGGCGCGGGCCGCGGCGGGGACGAGCGCCGCGGCCCACGCCTCCCTGGAGGCCGCCGCGGAGATCGCCGAACGGCTCGGCGACGACAACCGGCTGGCCAGGGCGGTGCTGGGGTTCTCCGACCCGATCCATCTGGCCATGTACGAGGAGATGACCGGCATCGACCGGCTGGCCGAGCGTATCGACCGGGTCCTCGCCTCCGGCCTGGCCGGGGACTCGCCGTGGCGGGCCCGGCTGCTCGCCGCCGCCGCGCTGACCGGCTCCACCGTACGGCCCGTCGAGCGGAGCGTGGAGATGGCGGGAGAGGCGGTGCGGCTGGCCCGCTTGACGGGTGACGACCGGACCCTGTCCAGGACGCTGATCGTCCTGGAGATCCTGCTGCGCTCCGGCCACGACCACGGGCGCCGGGCGGCGGTCGCCGGAGAGATCGTGGAGATCGGCCGCCGCACCGGGGACCTGGTCGTCGAGTGGATCGGCAGGGAGAACGAGTACGTCGAGCTGAACGCCCAGGGGGCCGAGGGGCGGGCCGCGGAGCTGCTGGCCTGGCTGCGGGAGACCGCGGAGCGGCTCAGGCTCCCCTCGATGGTGAGCCTGGCCGCCTGGCAGGCCGCGGTACACGCCTACCTGTCCGGGCGCCTCGCCGACGCGCTCGCCGAGGCCGACGCGTCCGGCGCGGCCCACCCCGAGGGGGCGCTGGGACGGGACGACGCGCGGCTGCGGCGGGAGATGTTCCGCTTCCTGTCCCTGCGGGGTGAAGCCAACAGGACGGACGGGCCGGGTGAGGCCGGTAGGACAAGTGAGGCGCTCGCGCTGGCCGACGAGATGCTCGCCCGCCGCCCCGGCCAGAAGCCCTGGCGTGTCCTGCGCTGCCTGGCCCTGGTCGACCTGGGCAGGACGGCCGAGGCCCGCGAGGTCTTCGACGAGCTGGCCCGCGACGGTTTCGCGGAGATAGGTCCCGAGCTGGCCTACCGGTTCGTCGCGGACGCCGTCAGCGAGATCTGCGCGGCGCTGGGCGACGAGGCGGCGGGGAGGATCCTGTACGACAGGCTCGCCCCGCACGCGGGCCGGTTGCTGGGCTGGTCCCTGACCGACCTGTGCCTGGCCAGGCTGGCCCTGCTCGGCGGTGACGAGGACCGGGCGGAGGCCCACCTGCGGGCGGCCGAAGCCTTCGCCGCCGGGGCGGGACCGCGCGTCTACGAGCCCGCGATCCGCGCGCTGGGCGGTGAGTTCCGCCACGGCCTGTTCTAGGCTCGTCACGCACGTCGTCGCCGAATTCTGAGATCACCGTCACAGGAGTGGGAATGTGCGCATGGCCGGGCCAACATGGGGCATGTTTGTCCACCGCTGAAGTACGGCGCACTGACACCCTCCCCCCACCGGCCGAGTCCGCCCAGACTTTTGAGAGAAACCCCCAGTACGGCGCCGTGCCGTGTTCTCTCCCCCGCCCCAAGGCGGGGGTCTCCACGCTCAAGAGGGACTGATGATCGAGATCTGGCCGGGTGACCCCTATCCTCTCGGGGCCACTTACGACGGCGCGGGAACCAACTTCGCGCTTTTCACCGAGGCCGCCGAACGCGTCGAGCTGTGCCTGTTCGACGAGGAGAACAAGGAGACCAGAGTCACCTTCACCGAGTGTGAGGGATTCGTCTGGCACGGATATCTGCCGGGCGTCGGCCCTGGGCAGCGGTACGGCTACCGCGTGCACGGGCCGTACGACCCGCAGAGAGGGCAGCGGTGCAATCCCGCGAAGCTCCTGCTCGACCCGTACGCCAAGGCGGTCGAGGGGGAGGTGAACTGGGACGAGGCGGTGTACGGCTACCGCTTCGGCCATCCCGACAGCCGCAACGACGCCGACTCGGCCGAGTTCGTGCCGCGCTCCATCGTGATCAACCCGTTCTTCGGGTGGGGGCACGACCGGCCGCCGAGCACGCCGTACCACAACACGGTGATCTACGAGGCGCACGTCAAGGGCCTGACGATCAACCACCCGAAGATCCCCGAGCGGATCCGGGGCACATACGCCGCGATCGGCCACCCGGAGATCATCGACCACCTGACCGCCCTCGGGGTGACGGCGATCGAGCTCATGCCGGTGCACCAGTTCGTCACCGACCACGTCCTCGCCGAGCGGGGGCTGACGAACTACTGGGGCTACAACAGCATCGGGTTCTTCGCGCCGCACAACGCCTATTCGAGCACCGGGCAGCGCGGCGGGCAGGTGCTGGAGTTCAAGGCCATGGTCAAGGCCCTGCACGAGGCGAACATCGAGGTCATCCTCGACGTGGTCTACAACCACACGGCCGAGGGCAACCACCTGGGCCCGACGCTGAGCATGCGCGGCATCGACAACGCCGACTACTACCGCCTGGTCGACAACGACAAGCGGTACTACATGGACACCACGGGCACCGGCAACAGCCTGTTCATGCGCTCCCCGCACGTGCTTCAGATGATCATGGACTCGCTCCGCTACTGGGTCATCGAGATGCACGTCGACGGCTTCAGGTTCGACCTGGCCTCCACGCTGGCGCGCGAGCTGCACGAGGTCGACCGGCTGAGCGCCTTCTTCGACCTGGTCCAGCAGGACCCGGTGCTGTCGCAGGTCAAGCTGATCGCCGAGCCGTGGGACGTCGGCCCCGGCGGCTACCAGGTGGGCAACTTCCCCGCCAGGTGGACCGAGTGGAACGGCATGTACCGCGACACGATCCGCGACCTGTGGCGGGGCGAGCCCGCCTCGCTGCCCGAGTTCGCCTCCCGGCTGACCGGCTCCAGCGACCTCTACCAGGACGACAGCCGCCGCCCGGCCGCTTCCATCAACTTCGTCACCTGCCACGACGGGTTCACCCTGCAGGACATCGTCTCGTACAACAACAAGCACAACGAGGCCAACGGCGAGGACAACCGGGACGGCGCCGACGACAACCGCTCCTGGAACTGCGGCGAGGAGGGGCCCGCCTCGCTGGCGATCGAGTCCCTGCGCGAGCAGCAGAAACGCAACTTCCTGACCACGCTGTTCCTGTCGCAGGGCGTTCCGATGATCTCCCACGGCGACGAGTTGGGCCGCACCCAGCGGGGCAACAACAACGTGTACTGCCAGGACAACGAGCTGAGCTGGGTCGACTGGTCCGACATCAGGGAGAACTGGCTGCTGCTGGAGTTCACCCGGCGGCTGGCCAAGCTCCGCGCCGACCACCCGGTCTTCCGGCGGCGCAGGTTCTTCTACGGGCGGCCCGTACGCGGTTCCGAGGAGAACCTCAGCGACATCGCCTGGCTCACTCCGAGAGGGGAGAAGATGACCGACGCCGACTGGAACGTGGGATACGCCAGGTCGCTCGCCGTCTTCCTGAACGGCGAGGCCATCACCGAGCCCGACCGCCGGGGACGGCAGATCGTCGACGACTCGTTCCTGCTGCTGTTCAACGCCCACCACGACGTCATCAAGTTCACGCTTCCGAAGGACTACGGCGAGATGTGGCTGACGGAGATCGACACGGCCATGCCGATCACGGTCGACACCCGGGTCTGCCGGGCCGGAGAGAGCGTGCCGGTGGTCGGCCGCTCGGTGAGGGTGCTGCGCCGTGTCTGAGCCCGTGTCCCAGCCCGCCCGCGTTTCGGAGACCGTGTCCGAGTCGACGACTCAGCCCGTCCCCGAGCCCGTTCCCCTGGAGCCCGCGCCCGGAGTCGTCCCCCCGGAGTCCGTCCCCGAGCCGGGGCCGGGGCCCGAGCCGGTCCCCGGGCCCGGCATGCCGCCGGACCCCCTGCCGGACTCCCCGCCCGAGCCCCCGCCCGGTGCCGTCCCCCCGCAGGTCGCCCACGACGAGATCCTGCCGGAGTCCGTCCCCGGGGCCAGGACCGGGGGAGACGTCCCCGGCCCCTCGGCGCTCCCCGAGGAGGCCCCCGCGCCCCCGCCCCCGCCGGGTTCGTACGAGGTGCCGATCTCGACGTACCGGCTCCAGCTGACCCCCGACTTCGGGTTCGACAAGGTGGCCGAGCTGGCCCCGTACCTCCGGGACCTGGGGGTGAGCCACGTCTACCTGTCGCCGATCCTGCAGGCCGTGCCGGAGTCGCGGCACGGCTACGACGTGACCGACCACTCGCGCGTCCGCGAGGAGTTCGGCGGCGTCGAAGGACTGCGGGAGCTGTCGGCGACGCTGGCCCAGCACGGGATCGGCGTCGTCGTCGACATCGTGCCCAACCACATGACGATCCCGGTGCCCGAGTCGGGCAACGCCCAGCTGTGGTCGGTGCTCAGGGACGGGCCGGAGTCGCCGTACGCGTCGTGGTTCGACATCGACTGGACCGGCGGCGAGAACAGGCTGAACATGCCGGTGCTCGGCGACGCGGGCGAGGCGGTGGCCGACGGCGACGTGCTGCGCTACCACGACCACGAGTTCCCGCTGCCCGACACGCACTACCGGCTGGTCGACTGGCGGCGCGGGCCCGGCTACCGCCGCTTCTTCGACGTGTCCTCGCTGATCGGGGTGCGGGTGGAGGACCCGGAGGTGTTCGACGCCACGCACGCCGTCATCCTCTCGCTCGTCAAGGAGGGCGTCGTCCAGGGGCTGCGGGTGGACCACCCCGACGGGCTCGCCGAGCCGCGCGGCTACCTGTCGCGGCTGCGCGAGCGCTCGGGCGTGTGGACCGTGGCGGAGAAGATCCTGGTCGGCTCCGAGCGGCTGCCCGCCGACTGGGAGTGCGACGGCACCACCGGCTACGACACACTCAACCGGATCACCGGGCTGTTCGTCGACCCGGCGGGCAGGGAGCCGCTGGTCGAGCTGTTCGCCCAGCAGACCGGGGTGCGGGACGACTACGCCGCCGTGGTCCGCGAGTCCAAGGCGGAGGTCCTGGACCTGTTCTTCGGCGCGGAGATCGACCGGCTGCACGCCGTCGTCGGCTCCGACCGGCGGACGCTGGTGGAGCTGCTCGCCGCGATGCCGGTCTACCGGGCCTACGCGGTACCGGGCGAGCCGGTGCCCGAGCTGTCGGCGAGGATCGTCGAGGAGGCCGGGCGGGTCGCCGCCGGGCGGCTGCCCGAGGGCGCCCCGGTGGCGGAGGTCGTCGAGCGGGTCCTGACCGGGCCCGCCGAGGCGGTCACCCGCTTCCAGCAGACCTGCGGCCCGGTGATGGCCAAGGGGGTCGAGGACACCGCCCTCTACCGCTGGTACCCCCTGTCCTGCCTGAACGAGGTGGGCGGCGAGCCCGACCGGTTCGGCGGTTCCGTCGAGGAGTTCCACGCGTTCTGCCGGGAGATGTCGCCGGGCACGATGACGACGCTCTCCACCCACGACACCAAGCGCTCCGAGGACGTACGGGCCAGGCTGGCCGTGCTGTCCGAGCTGCCGGGGGAGTGGGCGGCGGCGGTCGGCGAGTGGTCCTCGAAGGTCTCCTTCGACCCGGCCCTCGACTACCTGGCCTGGCAGAACCTGATGGCCTCCTGGCCGATCGGGCCCGACAGGTTCTTCGACTACCTGTTCAAGGCGGCCCGCGAGGCCAAGACCTCGATCTCCTGGGCCACCCCCGACCCGGCCTACGAGCGCGGCATCCGCGACTTCGTCGGCCGGGCCGTCGAGGAGTGCGGGGCCTCGGTCGCGGAGTTCGCCGCGAGGATCGAGCCGTACGCCAGGTCCAACTCGCTGGGCCAGAAGCTCGTCCAGCTCATGCTGCCCGGCGTGCCCGACCTGTACTGGGGCAACGAGATCACCGACTTCTCGCTGGTCGACCCGGACAACCGGCGCCCGGTCGACTTCCCGCTGCGCCGCCGGATGCTCTCGGCGGCCCAGGCCCACGCGAGCCAGGCGCACCCGGACGAGCCGCACCCGAGCCCCGCCACGACGAGCCTTTCGTGGGACGAGGCCAAGCTGGCGGTGACCGCCATGGCCCTGGACCTGCGCCGGAGGCTGGACCCCGAGGCGCCGTACGTCCCGATCGAGGCCGGGGAGCACGCGATCGCCTTCGCCAGGGGGGAGCGGGCCGTGACGGTGGCCACCCGGCTGCCCGTCGGCCTGGAGCGGCGCGGCGGCTGGGGGAGCACCACGCTCACCCTGCCGCGCGGCACCTGGCGGGACCTGCTGTCGGGTGCCGAGTACACCGGCCGGATCCCGCTCGCCCACCTGCTGTCCGTCCACCCTGTCGCGCTCCTGGAAAGGGACTGACCGATGTTCGAGGTATGGGCGCCGCAGGCGACGGCGGTGGACGTGGAGATCGGCGAGGTCCGCTACCCGATGTCGTCCGCCGGGGGCGGCTGGTGGACGGCGGAGGTGCCCGGCGCCGGGCACGGCACCGACTACCGGTTCCGGCTGGACGGCGGCGAGGCGATTCCCGACCCCAGGACCCGCTGGCAGCCCGAGGGGATCTTCGGCCCGAGCCGGGTCTACGACCACGGCCGCTTCGAGTGGGGCGACACCCTGTGGCGGGGCCGTGACCTGCCGGGCGCGGTCATCTACGAGTTACACATCGGCACCTTCACCCCCGAGGGCACCTTCGACGCGGCGATCGGCAAGCTGGAGCACCTGGCGGAGCTCGGCGTCGACTTCGTGGAGGTCATGCCGGTGCCGCCGGTGCCCGGCGGGCGCAACTGGGGCTACGACGGCGTGGACCTGTGGGCCGTCACCGAGACCTACGGCGGCCCCGACGGGCTCAAGCGCTTCGTGGACGCCTGCCACCGGCGCGGGCTCGGCGTGATCCTCGACGTCGTCTACAACCATCTCGGCCCCTCGGGCAACTTCCTGGCCCCCTTCGGCCCGTACTTCCACTCCAGCGCCTCGTCCTTCTGGGGGCAGGCCGTCAACCTGGACGGCCCCGGCTCCGACGAGGTGCGCGCCTACTTCGTCGGCAACGCGCTGCAGTGGCTGCGCGACTACCACGTCGACGGCCTGCGGCTGGACGCCGTGCACGCCCTGCACGACGACCGGGCCGTGCACCTGCTGGAGGAGATCGCCGCCGAGACGGAGGCGCTGTCGGCGGCCGTGGGCAGGCCGCTCACCCTCATCGCCGAGTCCGACCTCAACGACCCCCGGCTGATGACCCCCCGCGAGGCCGGGGGGTTCGGCCTCGCGGCGGCCTGGAACGACGACGTGCACCACGCGCTGCACGTGGCGGTGACCGGTGAGCGGCACGGCTACTACGACGACTTCTACGGCGCCCTGCCCAAGGTGCTGACCCGCGCCTACTACCACGACGGGACCTACTCGTCCTTCCGCGGCCGCTCCCACGGCCGCCCGGCGTCCCACGTGCCCGGCTACCGCTTCGTCTGCTGCGCGCAGAACCACGACCAGATCGGCAACCGGGCCGAGGGTGACCGGATGGCGCCCGAGGCGCTCCGGCTGGCCGCGGGGCTCCTGCTGACCTCGCCGTTCACGCCCATGCTGTTCATGGGGGAGGAGTGGGGGACGCGGGCGCCGTTCCTGTTCTTCACCGACCACGTCGAGCCGCAGCTGCGCGAGGGCGAGGGCGACCGGCGGCGGCGGGAGTTCGTCGGCTTCGGCTACGACGACTGGGCGGACAAGGCCCCCGATCCCGGTGAGGAGATGACGTTCCTGCGCTCCAAGCTCGACTGGAGCGAGCTGGACGACGACGCCCACCGGGCCCACCTCGACTGGTACCGCGCCCTGATCGCGCTGCGCCGCGCCCACCCGGAGCTGACGGACCCGAGGCTGGAGCGGGTGCGCGTCGACCACGGCGAGTCCTGGCTGGTCGTGCACCGGGGAGGGCTCAGGGTGGCGGCCAACCTCGGCCCGATCGCGCTCACGGTCAAACTCGGCACCGGCCGCTCCGCGCCGGGCCACATCCTGCTCGCCTCCGACCCGTCGGCGACCGTGGAGGGTGAGGAGCTGTCCCTGCCGCCCCGCTCCCTCGCGATCGTACGACTGGATCCGGCCGTCTGACCGGTGTGACGCCCCGCCCGGACCGGTCCGGGCGTCACACCGCTCAGGCGGGCACGTGGTTGCGCAGCCGGAGGTCCTCCGGGTACGGCGAGAAGTAGGTCTGCTCCCGTACGTACTTCCCGGCCGCCCCCTGGGCGTGGTGGCGGATCAGGGTCGCCGGGACGCTCAGCGCCACCCGCCCGGCCCGGTAGGAGGCGATGACCTCCGCCAGGTCGGCCCGGCGGGCCGGGTCGAGCGCGTCGCCCACCATCCCCATGCAGTGCTGCAGGACGTTGACGTGCCGGCCGATGCTGGCCTTGGCGGCGAACGCCGTGCCGAAGACGCGGGCGTAGTCGGCGGCCAGCTCCTCGCGGGGCCGCGTGCCCGCCCGGGCCACCAGTTGGCCCGCCTCCCGGAAGGCCACCGGGTTGTGGGCCAGCAGCTGCATCTTGTGCCGGGCGTGGAAGGACACCAGGTCGCGAGGGCGCCAGTCGCTCTCCAGCAGCGCGCGGAGCCGGGCGCGGGCGAAGACCCGTTCCACGAAGTTCTCGCGGAGCAGGGCGTCGTTGAGCCGTCCCTCGTCCTCGACGGGCAGCAGCGGATGGGCGTCGAGGACCGCGGCCGCGAACAGCCCCCTGCCCCTGCGGTCCACGGTCGTGCCGTCCGCGTGGACGGGGATGCCGTGCACCCCGCAGCTGGGGCTCTTGGACTTGAAGATGTAGCCGTCCATCTCGGACAGGGCCGGAACCCGTTCACCGGCGAGGGCGGTCATCCTGTCGGTGAGGTCCACCCGGCTCCTCCTGGAGACCAGCCGCGTGCCGTCCGGTGAGCGCTCCAGGCGGAGGGTCTCGCGCGGGCTGCCCAGGCCGATCTCCATCTCCGGGCAGATGTGCACCCACTCGATGTGTTTGTCCAGTTCGTTGCTGAGGAACCGGTTGCGGCTGTGCCCGCCGTCGAAACGGACCGGCTCCCCCAGCAGGCAGCTGGACACCGCGACCCTCGGCCTGACGACCTGCAGGTCCGCCTCGTCCGTCCCACCGGTCCTGTCGGTTCCGTTCATCTCACCCACCTCGCTCGAACCGCTCGCACCGCGTGCGGCGGCGACTTTCCGCCGGCGCGGTTCGGCGTCCCAGCCGCCCGTCGCGGCCGTGCCGAGGATGCCGGACAGGCGGCGCAGGCCGCGTGCCGTACGAGCCTTGATCGTGCCGAGCGGGACGCTCAGCCTCTCGGAGATCTCCCGCTGGGTCAGGTCGCCGTAGTAGGCCAGCTCGATCGCCTGACGCTGCGGCTCGGGCAGCTTGGCCAGCGCCCGCTGCACCTGGTCGCGCTCCGCCAGGCCGTCGCCGTCGACCCGGCCGTCGTCACCGGCGGGGTCCGCGATCACATCCAGCGGCACCGTACGCAGGGTGCGCATCCGCAGCTGGTCGACCGCGCGCTTGTGGGCGATGCCGAGCATCCAGGCGGGGAGGCTGCGCGCCGGGTCGAAGCGGTGCCGGGAACGCCAGACCTCCGCGAACACGATCTGCTGAAGGTCCTCGACGTCCTGCGGCCGGACGAATCGCCGCAGGTAGGAGCGGATGAGAGGCCCGTGGGTGCGGAGGCACTCGACCAGAGCCGCCTCGTCGCCCTCGGCGAACCTGGTGTTCAGGTGGTCGGTCATGATGCCTCCTCTTTACCGAGAAAAGCTACTCAAAACTTATTCATACTCGCTCAGCGGCCATGATCGCAAGCAGGCGGCACGGCGTGCCCGGAGGTTGGGCGGATCCGGCGAGGAAAAGGAGGGGAGGGGTCAGGCCAGGGCGGCGGCGGTGACGCGGCTGATCGCGTCCTCGAACGACGCGGCGTGGGGGATGGACGCGGGCAGGCCGTCCCACCAGCCCACGCCACCGGCGACGACCAGGCTCGGCGGGCGGAGCGCGGGCAGCGCCGCGAGCGGGGCGGGATCGCCGGTCTCGGGCAGCTGGGACCAGACGAAGACCACCGAGGGGCCCAGCCGCCGCATCGCGTCCGCCAGCGCCGGGTACGGGGTCCTGGCGCCCAGCACCCGGGTCTCCAGGTGGTGGTCGGTGGTCAGCGCGGCGGCCAGCGCGTAGATCGGCAGGCTGTGGAGATCGTTCTCGGCACAGGCGAGCAGGACGGGACGGTTACCGGCGGGCCGGGCGGGGCGCCCGGTGAGCCCGATCAGCGCGGCCAGCAGCCGGTCGGAGAACAGGTGCTCGACCTCGACGCTCGCCCCGCTCTCCGACTGGCGCCTGCAGATCGTCTCGAAGACCGGCATCGCCAGATGCTCCCAGGTCCACCGCACGCCGTGCCTGGCCAGCGCCGCGCTGATCCAGTCGTGGACGGTCCCGCTGTCCAGCGTCATCGCCGCCCGTGCCAGCATCGCCACCGTCGGCACGCCGGGGGGCCGCTTCGCCGTGAGCGACGGGATCGCCTTCGGGGCGGGCCACCCGGGCGCCCGCTCCGTCGGCGGCGGTGGGACGGCCTCGATCCGCAGGACCTCCCGTGCCGCGTCGGAGGCGGGAACCCCGCTCCTGATGAGACGGTTCATCTCCTCCAGGCGCCACAGGTCGCGGGAGTCGTAGCGGCGGTGCCCCCCGGGGCTCCGGCGGCTCGGGCCCACGCCGTAGCGCAGGTTCCAGGTTCGCAGCGTGGGGGCGGGCACCCCGAGGCGCCGAGAGACGGCCCCGATGCCGTAGCCCGGCTCCTCGCCGGCTGTCGCCTGAGGCTGCTCGTCCATCTCATCCCATTTCAAGCCCGCTATGTGCCGTACCAGCCTGACAGGAGACGCGAGCGGTTGCTCCATGAACATTCTTTCGAGTTCCATGCCCTGATGGATGCAACCGACGGAGCGTGACCGGCGGAAGATGAAGCGTGACCGATACTGTGATCGTTTTGTTCAGCCGCGACCTCCGGGTGCACGACCACCCGGCGCTCGCCGCGGCGTGCGAGCGCGCACGTCATGTCATACCGCTCTTCGTCGCGGACCCCGCCGTGCCCGCGGGCAACCGCCGGGGATTTCTCTCCGAATGCCTCGCCGACCTGCGCGGATCGCTCCGCGAACGGGGTGGCGAGCTGGTCGTGCGCCACGGCGACCAGGTCGCGGAGACGATGCGCCTGGCGGGCGAGTCGGAGGCCCAGGCCGTCTACACCAGCCTGGACGTCAGCACCTTCGCGAACCGCAGGCAGCGGCGGCTCGCCGAGGAGTGCGAGCGCGCCAGGATGGCGTTCCATCCGTTTCCCGGCCTGACGATCGTGCCCCCCGACGCCCTCAGACCGTCGAGCGGAGGCGACCACTACCGGGTCTTCACGCCCTACTGGCGGGCCTGGGCCCGGCAGCCCCGCAGGGAGGTGCTCAAGGCCCCCGGCGCGGTGCACGTCCCCGACGACCTGACTCCGGGGGAGCTGCCCGAGCCGGGGCGCGAGCCGTACGAGCTGTTCAGGGGCGGTGAGACGGTCGGGCGCCGCAGGATGGGGCAGTGGCTGAGACACTGCGTGGACGACTACGCCGACGGCCACGACGACATGGCGGGCAACCGCACCTCCAGGCTCAGCCCCTACCTGCGCTTCGGCTGCGTCTCGCCACTGGAGCTGGAGTCGCTCGCGAGGGAGATCGGGAACGCCGGGAGCGGCGGGGACGGCAGGGACGGCGGGGACGCCGAGGACTTCGTCAGGCAGCTGTGCTGGCGCGACTTCTTCTACCAGGTGACGCGGGCCTTCCCGCGCATCAACCGCGACGACTACCGGCCGCGCGGGCACGAGTGGCGCGACGACGACCACGCGGCGCAGGCGTGGAAGGAGGGCATGACCGGGGTCCCGATCGTGGACGCCGGGATGCGGCAGATGCTCTCCGAGGGCTGGATGCACAACCGGGCCCGCATGATCGTGGGCTCGTTCCTGGTCCGGCGGCTGCGCGTCGACTGGCGCGTCGGCGCCGAGCACTTCTTCGAGCGGCTGCTCGACGGCGATGTCGCCAACAACTACGGCAACTGGCAGTGGGTCGCCGGGACCGGCAACGACACCCGTCCCAACCGGCCCGTCAACCACATCCGGCAGGCCAGGCGGTACGACCCGGACGGCGAGTACGTCCGCCGCTACGTCCCCGAGCTCGACGCCGTGTCCACCCGGGCGGTCCACGAGCCCTGGAAACTCCCCTCGGGCGTCCCGGGCTATCCGGCGCCCCTCGTCCCCATGACCTGAGCCCGGCGGGCGGGTGCTGCGAGCGGTCCGTGAACCTCGGAGGCTCCTCCCGGGCCATCCAGCGCCTCTCGCCGGGCGGAGAGCCGTAAGCAGTGAGCAGGGCGGGTGCTGTGGGCGGTCTGTGAACCTTGGATACTCCTCCTGGGCCATCCGCTGCCTCTCGCCGGGCGGAGGGCCGTAAGCGGTGATACGGGTGGTGCGGAACGAATCTTCCCTCTCGCGCGTCGCACAGGTGTGACCCCCTATGACTCTCCTTCCGACGCCGCCGACGCTCTGCTCACCGCCCGCGAACGAGTACGGCGGCTCGAACAACTGACCAGCCGGCGCGGTGCGGTGATCGTGCAGCTCGACGAGGTCGGGGCGCTCCTGGGCGACCTTGAGGAGCAGCTCGCCAAGGAGGAGGAGGACGTCTCCCGGCTGGAGGGCGGCGGTTTCGCGGCCCTCCTGGCCGGGCTCAGCGGGTCCAGGGACGAACGGCTCGCCAGGGAGCGCGCCGAGGTGCTGGCCGTACGGCGGCGCTTGGACGGCCAGCACAACCGCCTCGAATGGCTGAACGCCGACAGGGCCGCCGTGGACGAGGGACTCGCCGGGCTCGGGTCGGCGCGTGAGGAGTACGACGCGCTGCTGGAGCGTGAGGAGCGCAGGCTAGTCGCGTCCGGTGACCTCAGGGGCCGCGAGCTGGTCGAGATCGGCCACGGCCTCGCCGACACCCGTGCCGCCCTGGCGGAGCACCAGGAGGCCCACCGGGCCGGGATCGACGCCTTCCACGGGGTCGGCGAGGTCCTGCGCTGCCTCGGCAGCGCCCGGGGCGCCTCCACCTGGGACATGCTGGCCGGGGGTGGCGGCTTCGCGGACATGATGGAGCACGGCCACCTGCGCAACGCGGACGAGGCCGCCTGGCACGCCCAGCAGTTGCTGGACACCTTCGCCAGGGAACTCGTCGACATCGGCGTGCACGTCACCCCGAAGCTTCCCCAGGTGGACACCCGCTGGTTCGCCGACATGTTCTTCGACAACATCGTCACCGACGCGATCAAGCACCACCGGATCGCGAGCACCGGCGCGGCCGTGGCGGACGTCGCCGAATGGGTGCGGCGCACGGTCGAGAGCCTGGAAGCACACGAAGCAGAACTGACCCGGCGACGCGACACCCTGGAAGCCCGCCGGGAGGAAATCATCGTCACCGGCTGAGGATGTCCCCCAGCGGGCGTTCCCACGCTTTGGCGCGGCCGGCTCGGGCAGATCAGGGATGATCTCGGTGAGCTGCTCAGCTGTGTCACGGTCGCCTTGAAATTGCCCTTGCCGTCGTCCCGCAGCTTGTCGTACACGCCAGCGGGAGCAGTTCGTGTGGTCTGTGTCGTCTTCGCTCGTCGTCAGGGAATTCTCAGGGAGATGGGAGACGAAGGAGGGGCACCCCGAAGGCGCGGATGACTTGCCGCAGTTGGGCCACGGGGCAGCCTACGGCGGCGCTTCGGGGTGCCGCAGGTTTCCGGGACCGTGTCTTACAGGGGCGATCAGCACGGCTTCGGGACTTCCATCAGCGATAGGGAATTCGCTGATCATGCTGAGAAGCCCTGGCAGCGGGCGAAGGAACTGGGATATCGACCGAACTACACGGTTGGTCATCGTCGTTTATGTGGCCTCCTTGCCTCCGCTTCCATGTAACTGTGCGGGCGGGCCACCAGGCCGGACGCGCATGAGGTCCCTCCGCCGGACTTTTCGACTCGCGGCGGACTTTCGCTGAAAAAGTCCTGCGCTACCGTGGGGAACGGTGACTATCCCGAGGCGGACATGACCGAGCAGTGTACGGCGTTCGATCGCGAGTGCAGACTGCGTGGCTGGGGACAAACGGCTGCGTTCCTTGCGGAATACGCGAAGTCAGCGCAGTTGGTAGGGGAGGAGGTTACTTTGACCGAACGACAGTTGCGGCGCTGGCGCAAACCGGACCCTCCTCTTCCTCGTCCCCGGGCATGGCGAGTGCTGCACGCGATGTTCGGTATGAATCCAGTCGAACTGGGATTTCCGTCGCCGCCTCCGAATAGAACGGAATATGTTGAAAGGGCGCCCGAAAACACGTTCGGCTTAGATCGTAGGATGTTCCTGGCCGATACCCTCGGAACCGCTGCGAGTATCGGCCTGTCTGGTTCCGGTTCTGTCGGTCCCGCCCATATCGCTGAGCTTCGCGATGTCCTGCGTTCGCTATATACCCTCGACGATGCCTATGGCGGGGGTGATGTGCGGTCTCTTGCCATGCGGCATCTGCAGCGGATTCGTCGTGTGATCAACATCGGAAGCTATCCTGCCGGTATCGGTCGGCAGCTCCAGCTTCTGGCAGGAGAGACAGCGGAGCATTGTGGTTGGCTGCATTATGACGCCGACCGGCAAGATGAGGCCCGCCGTTTCTGGGGCGAGGCGTTAACCACCGCCACCATGCTGCGTGATCCGAATCTTGAGGTCATGGTGCTCGCCAGCCTCAGCATGCAAGCCATTCACGAAGACCGGCCTCGGGACGGTTATGACCTGGCTCGCGCGGCCCGGCTGCGTGCCGAGGCCATGCAGTCACCGATTTTGGTGTCGATGATTGTCGCACGTGAAGCTCGTGCTCTGGCGAAAATGCGAGACAACAGCGGTGCGCGACGAGAACTCGCTTGTGCGATGCGTATGATCGAACGTTCCGACCGGGAGCGTCCGGCTCCGTCATGGGCGGCATTCCATGGACAGGCCGAGCTTGGTTACACGCAGGGATTGGTCTACGCAGAAACCGGGCGCCATAGCGCGGCTGTTCCGTTTCTGCGCGCTGCCCTGGCCCACCAAGAGCGCACCTACACCCGTAATGCCGCTCTTTATCGGCTCACCCTGGCCCGCAGCCTGGCACTGGCTGGAGAGGCCGACGAGGCCGCTTCCGAGGCGGTTGCCTCTCTGCCTCACCTGGAAGAAGTCGAATCCGGGCGTGTGGTCCGGCGACTGAGGGAGGTCCGTGACCTTCTCGCGAAGACCGACAGTCGAACAACAGCCGGCCCGGTAGAGGTCCTATCGAATCACCTGACGGAAAGGGCAATATGACTGATCAGGCAACCATCCAGCGATGGGACGGCAGCGGGGCGGTGGCACAGCTGGGCGCGATCCTCTCAGCGTACGAAGAGGTGTACGCCGAGCCTCCGTACCTGGAGGGTCCACAGGATGTCGCAGAGTTCATTGAGCGCTTCCGGCGCCAGGTCGAACGCCCCGGTTTCCGGCTTGCGATCGCATATGAGGATATGGAGGTCGTCGGTTTCACCTTCGGATACCTGTTGCCGCCGGACACTCAGTGGTGGCGAGGGCTTCTTCAACCGGCGCCGGAGGAGTTCACGCGGGAAACCGGGGGCCGGACTTTTGTCGTCATCGAACTGGCTGTCCGAAATCCCTGGCGGCGGCGCGGCATTGCCGGAAGGCTTCACGCTGCTTTGATAGAGGGGCTGGAGGTCGAGCGGGTCGCGTTGACGATGCGACCCGAGCCGGAAGCGAGACCGGCTCAATTGGCGTACGAGTCGTGGGGGTATCAGAAGGTCGGGGAGTCGCGCCCCTGGGACGAGGCGCCACTGTATGACTCAATGGTCCTCAGCATGAGAGGTCGCTGACCCACAGATATGTAGACGTTTCGCCGGCCGGAAACGCAGGATCGGGTAGAGGTCATTGTGTCGGCACCCGATCGCGATATCTGCGTGCCGATTCCACAGGTAGGGCCACCCCTCGCCACTTAGGCTTTCCATGGAACACGAAAGCCTCATGACGTAGCCCTTTTAATAAATGTTCGGTGAGCGGGCTGACGTCAGGCGTGCCCGCATCTAGGGGCTGTATTTCCGGCGACTTCCCTTTCCGGCTGCCTGTGATTTGAGAAGGTAGCCGAAAGCGGTGCCACACCGAACAGGTGCCGAAAAAGAAAACTCTTGACAACTCCGAGCGGACGGCATGCAGTTCTTAAGTCAACTGGCCGTCATATTCCATGGCGCTGAGAAACTTACTCCCGGAAGGACCCGCTATGACTGCAACTACGCTTTCCCTATTCGCCCTCGACCTGCGCGTCATTGTCGACATCGGTCCCGGCAACGCGGCCGTGCCCTGCAACACCGACGACGGGTGCGACCCCAGCTGCGCCTCCTCCTGCACCAGCGACTAGCCGCTCGACTCCGCGGGGCCGGGACGTTCCCCGGCTCCGCGGCCCTTCCCGCCCAACCCTGATCCCGACCGGCCGGAGGAATGATGCCCTCCTTCAGCAAGCCGCTCTACCGGCACGACGGAGTAGCACTGCTCCGAGCAGCAGCTCTGACGTTGAGCCACACCCCTACCGTCTGGCCCGACCCAGGCGACACCGAAGCGTGTCGCGCATGGCTGCATCAGGTGTGGTCCAAGCCCGAACTCACCGACGCGATCCGGCAGGCCAGCCGTTCCCTCACGGACCGCGTCGACACCCTCCGCGCGGGCCGCCCGGTGCGGGCCAAGCAGGTACGCCGCGCCGCGTATGCCACGGCACGTTACCTGCTTCGCGCTTCCGGCCGCCCCACTCCCTTCGGTCTCTTCGCCGGGGTGGCTCACGTGTCCCTGGGACCAACCGCCGCGGTGCGCTGGGGGGAGAACCATCGGAGCACCGCCCGCGTCGATGCCCAGTGGCTGGGCGGCATCCTCGAGCGCCTGGAAGCATGCCCGGAACTGCTGGAGCGCCTAGATGTCGTGTTCAACAATCTCGCCGCCCGCCGCGGTGAGGAGCGGCTCGAAGTGCCCTGCGGCCCGAACCGGGCGACGATCCGCTACGGCATCGAGATCGAAACGATCCGGACCGCATCGGCATCGCCCGTCCGATTCGCCGACCTGGCCACCACACTGACCGAGATCTTCCCCAACGCCGACCAAGAACTGGTCCGGACCGTGCTCACCACGCTCGTGCGACAAGGTTTCCTCCTGACGTGCCTGCGCGCCCCGCTCACGGTCACCGACCCGCTGACCTGGGTGATCGACCGGCTCCACGAAGCGACGGCGGCGGCCACGCCCATCGCGCCGCTGCTGGGCGACCTCGAATTCATCCAGGCACAGGTGCGCGACCACAACCACGAGATCATCGGCATCAAGCAGCGCCAGACATACGAGACGCTCACCCGCCGCATGCGTGAACTGTCCCCTGCGGGCCGCACTCCGCTGGCGGTGGACCTGCGCCTGGACTGCGCGGTGCAGCTTCCCCGCCAGGTGGTCCACGAGATGGAGCGGGCCGCCGGCGCGCTGCTGCGCCTGACCCGGCAACCGGAAGGGGAGGCGACATGGCGTACCTTCCACGCGGCGTTCCTGGACCGCTACGGCACCGGTGCCCTGGTGCCGCTCGCCGAGGTCGTCAGTCCCGACGCAGGGCTGGGGTATCCGGCCGGGTACCCCGGCAGCGTCCTGCCCGAGCCGATGGTCGGCCCGTCGGAACGCGACGAACGACTCCTGGCGCTGGCGTGGCGCGCGACGGTGACCCCCAGTTCGGAGATCATCCTCACCGAGCAGGACATCCACGACCTGAGCGGTGACCGAATCGACGAGCGCTCCATCCCGCCCCACGTGGAGCTGGCCGCTCGCGTCCACGCCGACAGCCTCCAGGCGCTGGAGCGCGGTGATTTCACCCTCACCGTCTCCCCGGCCCGCAGCGCGGGCACCCTCACCTCGCGCTTCACCCTGGCCGCCACCGGCTCCGGCCTGGAGGGGGTTTACCGGGCCGTGCCCACCGCGACCATGGGCGCCCTGTCGGCGCAGTTGTCCTTCCCTCCGCTTTACCCGCACGCCGAGAACATCTGCCGCGTCCCGCCGTATCTGCCTGACGTTCTCTCCCTCGGGGAGCATCGCGGCCCTGACGAGACCCCGATCGCGGTGGAGGACATGGCTGTCATCGCGACCCGCGACCGCTTGCACCTGGTCAGCCTGTCACGGGAGCGGGTGATCGAGCCGCAGGTGTTCTCCGCGCTGGCGCTGAACAAGCAGCCCGCTCCGCTGGCGCGTTTCCTCGCCCACCTGCCACGGGCCTTCGGCCCCACGTGGACCGAGTTCGACTGGGGGCCGTACGCTCACCGGCTGCCCTACCTGCCGCAGGTGCGCTACGGACGCACCGTCCTGCACCCGGCCCGCTGGCGGCTCAGCGCCGATGATCTACCCCTCGGGAAGAACGGCCACGACGAGGAGCTAGGGCGCGCCCTGTGGGAGTGGCGGGTGCGCTGGCACTGCCCGGCCACGGTGGAGCTGCGCGAGGACGACCGCAGCCTGCGGCTGAACCTGGACGAGCCGTTCCACACTCACCTCCTGCGCGCTCACCTCAAACGCTGCGGGGACGCCGTACTCGTCGAGGCCGCCACCGCGTCGAGGTTCGGCTGGTTCGGTGGGCGCGTCCACGAGATCGCTGTGCCGCTCGTGGCGACGCACCGGGGCGCCCCCTCTCCTTTGCGTGGTCCGCTGGTCCAGGTGCGTAACCACGATGGGCAGGCGCCGGGCTCGACCGGCGCTGCCTGGCTGTATGTGAAGATCCACACGCATCCTGAGCGGCACGACGAGCTCATCGCCGTCCACTTGGCGGAGCTGCTGGCCGACCTCGGCGACGAGCCGCCTTACTGGTTCGTGCGCTACCAGAGCCCGCGGGAGACTTCCCACCTGCGGTTGCGGCTCCGCGCCCCGGACGGTGAACGCCGGTCGGCCTATACGGCGGCGGTCGGGGACTGGGCGCAGCGGCTGCGCGACGCCCGGGTGGCCGGTCGGCTGGTCTTCGACACCTACTTCCCCGAGGTTGGCCGCTACGGGTACGGCACGGCAATGGACGCGGCCGAGACGGTGTTCGCCGCCGACTCCCACCTGGTGGCGGCCCAGCTGCGGAGCCTGACCGTCACACCCGCCGCCCTGGCGGCGATGAACATGACCAACATCGTTCACGGCTTCCTCGGTGATCCCTGCAGCACGACCCAGTGGTTCGCTGTCCGTCCCGCCCACGCCGAGACCTCCGCCGAGCGGGCGGTGGTCGACGAGGCAGTCAACCTGGTCGTACGCAGCACGCTGCCCGACTGGCCGCAGGAGGTCATCACGGCGTGGCAGGCCCGCGCGGCTGCTCTGGACGTCTACCGAAGTCGGCTGCCGGCCGGGGCGGACACCGACGCCGTCCTTGAATCTCTGCTGCACATGCATCACAACCGGGCCCTTGGCGTCGATCGCGAAGGAGAAAGAACCTGCCGCCGTCTGGCCAGGCAAGCCGCTCTCACCTGGCGAGTGCGCGAAGGACACGGACGATGAGACAGCCCGGACGGGGCGATGATCTGGGTGCGGGCCCGGCGGGTATCGCCCTGCTGCACATCGAGCGTGCCCGCACCGGTCGCGGTGAGTGGAGCACGGTCCTGGAGTGGGCGGTGGCCATGACCCGTGAGCCCGTGGTCGCCGATCCTGACGCCTGCGGCCTGTACCGGGGTGTTCCCGCTGTCGCCTTCGCCTTACACGCGGCCGATCAGCCCGTCTACGCGGATGTGCTGTCCGTCCTTGACGGCCACGTCGCCACGATCACCCGGCGCCGCCTGACCCGGGCCCATGAGCGCATCGACAGCGGACGTCTCCCGGCGCTGCGGGAGTTCGACCTCGTCAGCGGTCTGACCGGTCTCGGTGTCTATCTGCTGCACCGCCACGGCGGGAGCGACCGGCTGCGCGGCGTCCTGTCTTATCTGGTACGGCTGACCGAGCCGCTGACGGTCGACGGGGAGGTGTTCCCGGGCTGGTGGTGCGGCACCGCCGCCGGGGGAGGGCACTCCCAGCATCGGCCGGGCGGTCACGGCAACCTCGGCATGGCTCACGGTGTCGCCGGGCCGCTGGCGCTGCTGGCCACCGCGATGCGACGCGGCATCACCGTGACCGGGCAGGCCGAGGCGATTGGTCGGATCTGCGGCTGGTTGGAGCAGTGGCGCTGCGGCACCGGAACAGGCACGTGGTGGCCAGGAATGATCTCCCAGTCCGAACGGCGAGCCGGTCGCGTTCGGCAGGCAGGTCCACACCGGCCGTCCTGGTGCTACGGCACACCGGGCCTGGCCCGCGCCCAGCAACTCGCCGCCCTGGCGCTGGACGACCCGCGGTTGCGGCGCCGCGCGGAGGAGGCTTTGGCCGGGTGCGTGGCCGACGACGAGCAGCTGTCCTTGCTGGGTGACGCCGCGGTGTGCCATGGCTGGGCCGGTCTGGTGCAGAGCACGTGGCGCGCGGCGGCCGACGCCGGGGGCGGGAAGCTGGCCGACCTCCTGCCGCGCCTGCGGGCGGGCATGGAACGCCACCTGCGTCGTCACGGGCCACCGGCCCGCGGTGGCCTGCTGGAGGGTGAGGCGGGCGTGCTGCTGACCCAGCACACCACCGCCGCGAACACTCCTCCGTCCTCGGGGTGGGACGCCTGCCTACTGCTGAACGGCTGATGACCCCGACCGCCCACAATCCGCCAGACCAACGAGCTAAGATCCGCCTGCCTCTCTCACCGGCGGTTCTCCGACGAAGGGAAAACGATCGATGAACGCCACCACCGGCACCTCGCCCGAGGCGCTGCGTGACCGTATGGTCGACCAGATCGTGCAGCGTGGCCGTGCCCGCTCCGGTCACGTCGCGGAGGCCATGCGGACGGTTCCGCGCCACGCGTTCGTCCCCGGTGTTCCCCTTGAGGAGGCATACGGCGACCAGGCCGTGATCACCAAGAGCGCCGATGACGGCGCGGCTCTCAGCTGCGCGTCCGTGCCCAGGGTGGTGGCCATGATGCTTGACCAGCTCGGCGTCACCCCGGGTGATCGCGTTCTGGAGTTCGGCGCCGGGACCGGCTACAACGCCGCGCTCCTGGCGTACCTGGCGGGCCCTGACGGGCAGGTCACCACGGTCGACATCGACCCGGAGGTGACCGCGCGGGCCCGGCGGGCACTGGACGCGACCGGCTACGGCCACGTACAGGTGATCACGCGGGACGGTGTGCTCGGCGCGGCCGAGCGCGCCCCCTACGGCCGTCTGATCGCCACGGTGGGCGTGTGGGACATCCCGCCCACCTGGTGGGAGCAGATGACTCCCGGCGGGCGCCTGGTGTTGCCGCTGCGCTGGCGAGGCCAGACCCGCAGCGTCGCCCTGGTCCGCGAGGGCGACCGGCTGATTTCTGAATCGGTGGAGCTGTGTGGCTTTGTCCCCATGGTCGGTCAGGACGGGGAGCGCACCGGGCACATCACCCCCGATGGGCAGGTCACCCTGTACTGGGACGCTGACCAGCCGATCGACGTGGACGTGCTCAACGGGGTTCTGGAGCGGCCCAGGTCGGCCACCTGGTCCGGGGTGACGGTCGGCGGCGGGGAGTCCTTCGACGGGATCTGGCTGCGCCTGACCGGTATCGAGCCGGGAACGTGCCGTCTCGCCGCCGGCGAAACCGCCATCGACAGCGACCTGTGCTTCCCCGCGGTCGCGTCGCGCAGCCCCGCCCTGGTCGAGGGAGACTCGCTGGCCTACCTCAGCCGACGCCGGGACGAGACCGGTGGTCCGGGCCGGTGGGAACTGGGCGCTGTCGGCCACGGACCGGCCGGCGCCGAACTCGCGGACCGGCTGTGTGGGCAGATTCCCGTGTGGAACAGTGACCGCGACGCCGAGCCGGTCATCACGGTCTACCCGGCGGGCACACCCGACGACCAGCTCCCCGGCGGGATCGCCATCGACAAGCGGCATGTCCGGCTGGTGGTGTCCTACTGATCATCATGTGAGGAACGACAACCGGGAGCCCCTGGCGGGCCCCACGATGAGAAAGCCCCGGCGGCAGGGGGTCTTCCCGGCGGGGCGCCTGGCCGGGAAGGCCCACCACCGCCGGGGTGGCGGGGGTCGTTCTCAGTGCTTGTGGTCGTGACCGGCGTGGTCGTGCCCCGCGTGGTCGTCGTCGTCCTCATCCTCGTCCGAGGGGCCGTCGGAGGGCTCGACGCCCAGCACGGCCTCGCGGGGCTCGATCTGGTCGACATGCTCGATCAGCCCCAGGACGTGGTCCGGCTCGATCAGCCACTGCAGCGCGGTGGCGCCGGTGTCGTCGGCCGAGACCAGCTCCGCCTGCTCCTTGCGCTCGTCGTCGTCCAGGTCGGCGTCAGGGTGGGTGATCTCTTTCAGCGCGGCGGCCTGCAGGGCGGCGATGTCCTGCACCTCCACGGTCAGCTCAACGGTCAGACGTAGATAGCGTTCGGTGCCCGATACATCACTCATGGTGGAAATCCTAGTGCCTGGGTATGGTCGGAACAGCCTAGGGGAGCTTCCACTCCACCGGGGCCGCGCCCTGCCGCTCAAGGAGCTCGTTCGTCTTGCTGAACGGGCGGGAGCCGAAGAAGCCGCTGCGGGCCGACAGGGGGCTGGGGTGCGCCGACTCGATGGCCGGGACGGAACCGAGCATCGGGCGCAGGTTGCGGGCGTCGCGTCCCCACAGGATCGCCACCATCGGCTTGTCGCGGGCGACGAGGGCCTTGATGGCCTGCTCGGTGACCTCTTCCCAGCCCTTGCCGCGGTGCGAGGCGGGCTTGCCCGGCATGACGGTGAGCACCCTGTTGAGCAGGAGCACGCCCTGCTCGGTCCAGGGGGTCAGGTCGCCGTTGCCCGGCATCGGCAGCCCGAGGTCCTCGGTGAGCTCCTTGTAGATGTTGCGCAGGCTGCCCGGGATCGGGCGCACATCCGCGGCGACGGAGAAGCTCAGGCCGATCGGGTGACCCGGCGTGGGATACGGGTCCTGCCCTACGATCAGCACCTTGACCTGGTCAAAGGGCTGCTGGAAGGCGCGCAGCACGTTGGCTCCCGAGGGGAGGTACTGCCTGCCTTCCGCGACCTCCTTCCGGAGGAACTCGCCCATCTCGGCGATCTTCTCTGCGACGGGTTCGAGGGCCTGGGCCCACCCGGCTTCCACGACTTCGTTCAAGGGACGTGCGGCCATGTGCAGGACCCTATCGAGGTTTTAGGCCCGGTACGGCGCGTGCCGGAAATCAGCGCGTGCCGCACCGGGCCTGCCCCTGTTATCTATTTCACCGAGCCAGCCATCATCCCCTGGACGAAATACCGCTGGAAGGCGAAGAAGAGGACCAACGGGATGATCAGCGACAGGAAAGCTCCCGGCGCAAGAATGTCCACGTTGGTCCCGAATTGCCGCATTTGAGACTGCAAGGCCTTGGTCATCGGCTGGTTTTCGGTGTTGGCGAAGACCAGGGAGACGAGCAGGTCATTCCAGACCCAGAGGAACTGGAAGATTCCGAGCGAGGCGACCGCGGGTTTGGCCAGCGGGAACACCACGGTCGAGAAGATTTTCCATTCCCCGGCGCCGTCCATTCGCGCCGCCTCAAGCAGCGAGCGCGAGATGCCCGCGAAGAAGTTGCGGAGCAGGAAGATGGCGAAGGGAAGGCCGAAGGCGACGTGGAAGAGCACCACGCTCACGATGGAGCCGAAGATCCCGGCCGAGCCGTACAGTTTCGCGATCGGGATCAGCGCGATCTGGGTCGGCACCACCAGCAGGCCGACCACCACCAGGAACAGCGCGTCCCTGCCGGGAAACTCCATCCAGGCGAACGCGTACGCCGCCATGGCGGCGATGCCGATCACCAGGACGGTCGAGGGCACCGTGATGAACACGGTGTTCCAGAACGACGCGGTGAACCCGGTGGCCAGCAGGTCGGAGTAGTTCTTGAAGGTCAGCTCGGCCGGTTTGGTGAGGATCGTCCACCAGCCGGTGGAGTTGTTGGCGGTCTCGTCGCGGATCGAGACCACGAACAGGCCCAGGGTGGGAACCAGCCAGAACAGGCCGATCACCACCAGTACCACCTGGACCAGGCCGCCGCCCAGCCGGTCCACGATCCTGCCGAGGACGCCGCGAGGCGGGGCGCCGAGGGTGGAGGTCGTCACTGGTTGTCCCTCCTGAACCGGCGGATGTTGAGAATCATGAACGGCAGGACGAGGACCAGCAGGAAGATGGCGAGGGCGCTGCCCAGCCCCTGGTTGCTGCCTCCGCCGAACGAGACCCGCCACATCTCCAGCGCGATCACGTTGGCCTGCGGCTGCACCGATCCCGGCGCGATGACGAAGACCAGGTCGAAGACCTTCAGGGTGTTGATGATCATCGTGACGAACACGACGAGCAGCACCGGGGAGAGCAGCGGGACGGTGATCTTGCGGAACACCTGCCACTCGGTGGCGCCGTCGATGCGGGCCGCCTCCAGCGCGTCGCGCGGGATGGCCGCGAGCCCGGCCGCGATCAGCACCATGGCGAACCCGGCCCACACCCAGATGAACGCGCCGATGATCGCCGGGGTGATCAGCGTCGGGCCCAGCCAGGGGATCCCGGCGAAGGCCGCGTCGAAGTTCGACTGCGGCAGCCGTACCTGGTAGTCGCCCGGAGCGAGCCCGGTGAAGCGGAAGGTGCCGTCGGCCTCGCTGGTGGCGGTGGCCTTGACGGCGCCGTTCTGCACCGCCTCGACCGTCATCCCGGCCAGGGCCTTCTCGGTGCCGTCCACCTGGTTGGCCGCGCCGCCGCCGCCCTGGGTGAAGTCGAACCAGACGGTTCCGGCCAGCTCGCCGGGGCCGGGCTGGGCCGCCTTCGCCGTCGAGGCCGAGGCGAGGGTGGCGGGCTTCACGCCCACGAGCGGCAGGAGTACCGCCTGCCCCGGCTGCGCGGGCCGCTTGGCCACCACCCCGCCGCCCTGCCCGGGGGCGACCGGTGACTGGTCGTTCTCCCTGGGACGGGCGTCCGGGTAGCCCTGGTCCGAGCCGAAGAGGCCGGTCACCGAGGTGATCACCGCGTTGGCCACCCCCCGGTCGGGGGCCTGCTCGTAGACCAGGCGGAAGATGACGCCGGAGGCCATCAGGGAGACGGCCATCGGCATGAACACGACCAGCTTGAACGCGGTCGCCCAGCGGATCCGCTCGGTCAGCACCGCGAAGATGAGGCCGATCACGGTGACCAGGGCGGGAGCCACCGCGACCCAGATCAGGTTGTTCCTGATCGTGGTCAGGGTGGAGGAGTCGCTGAAGATCGTCGCGTAGTTGTCCGCTCCGACGAAGGTGCCGCCGCTGGCGTCGTAGAGGCTCCGGAAGATCGAGTAGATGATCGGGTAGATCACCATCACGCCGAGCACGAGCGCGCCCGGCAGCAGGAACCAGAGCGCCAGCCTCGGCGGCGGTCCCAGCCGGGAGGCCCCGGCGGGCACCGCCGCCGGAGCCGGAGTCGCAGCCGGTGCCGCGGCCCCGGCCGTCGCGAGCTCCGGCTCGGCGACCGGCGCGGCCGGGTCGTCCGACCTGACGTCGGACAGGGCCGGGTGGCCGTCCCCGTCGCCGGAGGCCGCCGTCCCGGACGACTCAGAGGGCTTCGCGGTCGCGGAAGTCTCCGAGGTCGCGGGAGTCTCCGGGGGCGCGGAGGCTACCGTCCCGGTCGTACGGGCGTCCGGGGTGGTGCCGGGAGCGGGGGCGGCGCCGGTTTCCCGCGCCGTCCGCTGGGTGTCGTCAGGTCCGGAGGAGGGACCGCGGGCGGCGTCGCCGCCACGCGGGCCCTGCGGGCCGTCTAACCGATCGGTCACGGCCGCTCTCCCTACTTCCAGGCCTTCTTGGCCTCGGCCTCAAGCTTGGCCTGAATGCCCTTGACGTCCGAGGAGTCGCGGACGAAGTCCTGCAGGAACTTCCACTCGGCCTTGCCGTCGGTGCCGCCGAAGGCGCTGGGCGCGAGGTCGGACATGTCGTAGCGGACGGCGTCACCCGCGGCGATGATCGTCTCGGCGAGCTTCTTGGTCAGCTCGTCCGGGTAGTTGTCGGGCGAGACGTTGCGGTTGGGAGAGAGGTAGCCGGGCAGCTTCGCCCAGACCTCGCCGCCCTCCTTGGAGGCGAGGAACTCCAGCAGCGCCATCGCGCCCTTGGAGTCCTTCAGCGCCACCGCGATGTCGCCGCCCAGCACGACCGGCTCGGTGTCACCGGCCTTCGGGAACGGGAAGTACTTGGCCTCCTCGCCGAGCTTCGCGCCCGACTGCTCGGCCGTGACGCCCACGAAGTCCGCCTCGATGACCATCGCCGACTTGTCCTGGCCGTAGACCTGGGTCACGCAGGTCGGGAAGTCGGTCTGCAGGGCACCGGCGGAGCCGCCGAGCAGGAACTCCTTCTTGCCGACGAGCTGGGCGATCTTCTCCAGCGCGGTGGTCACGCTGGGGTCGGTCCACGGGATCTCGTGCTTGGAGAGCTTGGTGTAGTTCTCCGGGCCCGCGGTGGACAGGTAGACGTTCTCGAACAGGTCGGTCAGCGTCCAGCCCGAGGCGCCGCAGAGGGAGAACGGCGGGGTGCCGGAGTCGGCGACCGTCTGGGCGGTCTTGATCAGGTCGTCCCAGGTGGCGGGGGGCGTCGCACCGGCGTCCTGGAAGGCCTGGTCGCGGTACCAGATGAGCGACTTGTGGGCCGCCTTCACCAGCACGCCGTAGGACTGGCCGTCGGCGGAGCCGAGTTCCTTCCAGTACGGGGTGTAGTTGTCGTCGATCTGCTTCTGGACCTCGGCGGAGAGCGGCTTGAGCGCCTTCTGGTCCGCGTACTGCTGGACCAGGCCGGGCTGGGGCAGGATCGCGACGTCCGGCGGGTTGCCGCCCTCGATGCGCGGGCCGAGGTAGGCGCCGGTGTCCTCGCCGGTGGAGGCGTAGGTGACCTTGGCGCCGGTCTTCGCCTGGAACGCCTTGAGCACCTGCTCGAAGTTGGCCTGCTCGGCGCCGGTCCACTTGGCGGCGACCTCGACGGTCACCCCTTCGAGGGTCTTGGCGGCCGGGGCCGGCGCGGACGCGCTGCCGCTCGTGGCCGGGGCCGGGGCGGCGGACTCGCCGCCGCCACACGCGGCGAGTGCCAGGGCGAGTCCCGCCGTTGTCACTGCGGCAATGGTTCTGCGCATGCTGGGCAGACCTCCTGAGACGTTGAGGCTTGAAAATGAGGGATATATGGGACGAACAAGCAGCCGAAATGGGGATGACGGCTTCTGCCGGGGATCACCCCGGCGTCATTGAGCCCGGATGATCTCTTCGAGTTGGCCCTTCATGGAGGAGACGACGTCGTCACTGTCGCCGTCCTTCGCGAAGGGTGGTGTGAGGGCGTTGGAGACCGCGCTGGCGATCACCAGGCTCACCTGGTTGTAGTTGGAACTCGCGGGCCTGGGCCGGGCGGAGAGAATGCTCTGCTTCAGGACCGGCAGATAGGGAAAACGCCTGATCAGGGCGGGGTCGTCGTACAGCTCGGCCCACACGGGCGGGAACGAGCCGTCGGCGAGCACCCGCCGCTGGTTCTCCAGGCTGGTGAAGTAGCGGATGAACTCGGTGGCCGACTTCTGCCGTTTGGAGAAGGCGCTCACCGCGAGGTTGTAGCCGCCGAGCGCGCCCGTTCCCGGCCCGTTCGGCCCGGGAAGCCGGGTGACCCCGAACTTGTTCGCGACGGACGAGACGGTGGCCGGTCCGTACGCGTGCGGCCAGTTGCGGGCGAAGGCGAGCCTGCCCTCCTGGAAGGCCAGCCGTGACTCCTCCTCCTTGAAGGAGAGCGACTCGGGCGGGATCCACCCCTCGCGGAACCCTCCGATCAGGAAGTTCAGGCCGGCCGTCGCCTTGGCCACGTCCATGGTCACCTTGGTGCCGTCCGGACTGAGGATCTGCCCGCCCGCCGACTGCACGGCCTCGGCGAAGTTGACGGTCAGGCCCTCGTAGGCCAGGAACTGCCCCGCGTAGCCGCCGATGCCGTACTTCTCGTGCAGGGCGCGCGCCTGGGCGCGCAGCTCCTCCCAGGTCTTCGGCGGCTTGAAGCCCTCCTTGGCCAGTAGGTCCTTGCGGTAGTAGAGGAGCCCGGCGTTGCTGGTGTACGGAACCGCCCAGAGCTTGCCCCGGTAGACCGCCGTGTCGACGACGGGCGGCAGGAACCGGTTGAGCGGGAACATCGCGCGCTCCAGCGGCAGGATCCAGCCGGCCTCGGCGAACTCCGCCGTCCAGACCACGTCGAGCCCGAGCACGTCGTAGCGGTCGCTCTTGGCCTGAAGGTTGGCGACCATCTGGGCGCGCTGCTCGTCGGCCGCCTCGGGGAGCTCCAGCAGGGTCGCCCGCTCCCCGGGGTGGGTCTGGTTCCATCGGTCGAGCAGCGGCTGCAGGTACGCGGTCGTGTCGCGGCCGATCACGAGGGTGAAGGGACCCGTCCCGCCGAACCGCTCGGTCTCCCGCGCGCCGGCCGCCGAACACCCCGCCCCGGCGAGCCCGAGAAGCACGGTGAGCGCGACGGGGATGAGTCGACGCACCATGACCTCCCGGTTTCCAGTTGGTTACATACGTGTTAGGTAGATGCATGCATGTTATGCATAGCGATAACATCACCGTCAACGGATAACCCCGTAACGCTCACGTAACGAGCTCTCCGAGGAGGTGGGGCGTGCGGCTGACGCTGCTGGCGCTCCTCGCGAAGGAACCTGCCCACGGCTATGAGCTCAAACAGGCACTTGAACAGATCTTCGGCAGCGCCTACCCTTCACCGAACATCGGGCAGATCTACGTCACGCTCGGCCGTCTGGAGAAGGACGGCTTGGTGCGCGCCGTGGACGTCGAGCAGTCCAACCGGCCGAACAAGAAGGTCTACTACCTGACGGCCGCCGGACGCGAGATCCTCGACACGTGGGTGGACGAGCCCTCCGAGGGGCCCAGGGTCCGGGACGAGTTTTTCATGAAGCTCGTGCTGGCCCCGATGACCGGCATCGCCGACAGGATGGCGATGATCAACCGCCAGCGTCGTCACTACCTCGGACTCATGCGTGACCTCAACGAGCTCGCCGAGCGGACCGACCCGGAGAACCGTGTCGCGCTTCTGCTGGTCGAGGGGGCCATGCTGCACCTCCAGGCCGACCTCGACTGGCTCGAACGCTGCCAGGAGGACCTGAGTTGACGTCTCCAGTGGCTCCCGTGACCCCGGTGGTTCCCGTGGTCGAAACCGTCAATCTCGTCAAGATCTACCAGGACGGCGGGGTGCCGGTGCCCGCCGTGCGGGGGGTCGACCTACGGGTGAGCCCGGGGGAGTTCGTGGCGATCATGGGCCCGTCCGGCTCCGGCAAGTCCACCCTGGTCCACATGATCGGCGGCCTTGAGGCCAGGACCAGCGGCGAGATCTGGCTCGACGGGCAGCGCGCCGACACGCTCAACGAGAGCGCCTGGGCCCTGCTCCGCCGCCGGAAGATCGGCTTCGTCTTCCAGTTCTTCAACCTCGTCGCCAACATGACCGTCGCCGACAACGTCGAGCTGCCCGCGCTGCTGGCCGGGGCCTCCACCCGCGAGGCCCGGCGCCGCCGCGAGTACCTCCTCGGCGAGCTCGGCCTGACCGCCCGCGCCGACGCCGCCCCCTCCCAGCTCGCCGGGGGCGAGCAGCAGCGGGTCGCGCTGGCCCGCGCGCTGGCCAACGAGCCGAGCCTGCTGCTCGCGGACGAGCCCACGGGCAACCTCGACAGCCGCAACACCCGCGACGTGCTGCGCCTGCTCGGCGAGGTCCACCGCGACGGCCAGGCCGTCATCCTGGTCACCCACGACGCCAGGGTGGCCAGCCTGGCCGACCGGGTGGTCTCCCTCCTGGACGGTCAGGTCGTCGACGACGGCGGCGCCGGTCTGGTCCGCCGCCGCCCCAAGGGCAGCGCGGGCGACGTCGTCGAGCTGAGAGGCTGACGGTGCGTCTTCCGCCCTCCCCGCCCGCTTCGACGGTGCGCCTCCCGCCTTCCCCGCCCGCGTCCTCGGGGGCTTCGTCGCGGATCCCGTCGCGGGCCCTGTCGTGGGCTCCGTCGCGGGCTCCACAAACTCCACAGACTCCACGAGCCGTACGGGGGACGTCGCCGTGAGCACCGTCCGCGCCTCCGTGCGGTGGATCCGGGCCGACCTCAGGGCCCGCAGGATCCAGGCGCTGCTGACGGTGCTGGCCGTGGCCGGGATCGTCACGGCGCTGATCACCTCCGCGACCCTGCTGGAGGACGGCACCAACCCGTGGCGCGGGCTGTTCGCCGAGTCCAGGGGCGCGCACGTGTGGATACACACCAAGGACGCCCCCGACCCGGCCGCGCTGTCGCGGCTCCCCGGCGTGGTCCAGGTCGCCGGCCCCTACCGGTCGGCCCCGGTCACCCTCACGCTCGACGGGAAGAAGTCGCCGGTGGCGCTGCGGGAGCTGTCCGCGACGCCGCCGAGGGTCGCCGCCCCGCTGATCCGCGAGGGGCGCCCGCTCCGCCCCGGCGACACCGACGGCGTGGTCGTCGAGCGCTCCTTCGCCAGGGCGCTCAGCCTGAGGGTGGGCGGCACCTTCCCGGTGACCGCGCTCAACGGCGCCACCCACCCGCTCATCGTGGTCGGCCTGGCCGACACCGCCGACCAGGGGTTCTACCCCGAGTGGACGCCCGGCCTGGCCTGGACGCTCGCGCCGGTCCTGGCCAGGGTCGAGCCCGCGCTGGGCCGCAGCGAGTCGGTCACCGGGCTGCGCCTGGCCGACGGGGAGGCCACGCTGCCCGCCGTCCACGGCGCCGTCACCCTCCTGGACGAGCAGATCCAGCGGATGTCCACCTGGCGCGAGGTCCGCGCCTCGATGGAGCTGGACAACCGGCTGCTCGGCCTGCTGCTCGCGCTGTTCGGGATCACCGGGCTGGTCGCCGCAGCCCTCGCCATCGCCAACGCGGTGGGCGGCCGGGTGCTGAGCCAGACGCGCGACATCGCCACCCTCAAGTCCCTCGGCTACACCCGGGGCCAGGTCTTCGGCGTGCTCATGGCCGAGCACGGCGCGCTCGGGCTGCTCGGCATCGCCATCGGGCTGGTCTGCGGGCAGGTCGCCGCCTCGTTCGTCCTGGACGGGGTGCCGATCCTGCCGCTCTCCCCGGCCCCGCTGCTCGCCATCGCCGGTGGCACCGCCGCCGTGGTCCTGGTGGCGGTGGCCCTGCCCGCCTGGCGGGGCGGCCGCACCCCGCCCGTCCCCGCGGCCCCCGCGGCGCCGCCCAGGGGGCACCTGTCGCGGCTGGCGCGCCTGGCACTCCTCGTACGGCTGCCCCCGGCCCTGGTCCTGGGCACCCGCGACGCCTTCACCCGGCGCGTCCCGGCGTTCCTGAGCATCTTCGGCGTCGCGGTCCCGATGATGATGATCACCATCGGGCTCGGCTGCTGGGCCACCCTGGACGACTTCCTGCGCCACCCGGAGCAGGTCGGCCAGGCGGCGGCGCTCGTCGTGCGCCCGGACAAGCTCCCGGCCGACGACGCCCTGCGGCTCGCCAGGGCCGACCCGGAGGTGCTGGCCGCCTACCCCGGCACCGAGGTGCCCGCGCTGGAGCCCGAGCAGACCAGGAGCGTGCTGGCCCGCGCCGCGGGAACCTCCGCCGAGCCGTACCCCTTCTCGGTCGTCGAGGGGCGGATGTACGCCGCCAGGGGGGAGGCCGTCGCCGGGCAGGGGCTGCTCGACCTGCTGGACGCGAAGATCGGGGACCGGATCCGGCTGACCGTCGGCGGCACCCCGCTGATCGTGCACCTCGTGGGCCGGGTGGTGGAGCCCGACCAGGACGGCGAGGTGCTCTCCTTCGGGATCGACAGCCTCGCGGCCAAGGACGCGGTGCCGCCGCAGTTCTACAGCCTGGTGCTGCGGCCGGGCGCCGACCCGACGGAGGTCAGGGCGCGGCTGCTGATCGCCTCGGGGGAGGCCCTTGAGGTGCAGCGGGTGGTCAACCCGGCCGAACGGCTCGCGATCATCCGCGTGGTGATCGTGGCGCTGATCGTCGTGCTCGCCCTGCTCGGCCTGGCCAACCTCCTGACGGCGAGCGCCCTGGGCCTGCGCGACCACGCCCTCGACCTCGCGGTGCTCAAGGCCATGGGCCTCACGCCCCGGCAGGTGGCGGCCACCCTGGTCACCGGGACCGGCCTGCTGATCGTGCTGGGCGTGGTCGCGGGCACCGCGGCCGGGGCCTCGCTGGTCGGCGGGCTGATCGACCTTCAGGGGCACACCAGCGGTGTCGGCGCGGGCATCGGCCGTACGCCCTCGGTCCTGACGCTCGCCGTCGCGGTGCTCGTCGCGGTCGGGACCGCCCTGCTGGTGACGCTGATCCCGGCCGGGCGCGCGGCCCGCGCCCAGGTCCCGGTCACCGCGAGATAGCCCCGGGACGGTGACCGTCCCGGGGCTGTCCCGCGGAGGGGCTCAGGCGTCGACGCCGGGGATGTCGGAGTTCTTGAGCGAGAACCAGTAGAAGCCGTGACCGGGCAGGGTGAGCAGGTACGGCAGGGTGCCGACGGCGGGGAACCGCACCCCGCCCCTGGCCTCGACCGGGATCATGCCCGCGAAGCGGCGCAGGTCGAGCTCGACCGGCTGCGGATACTTCGACAGGTTGTTGACGCACAGCATCAGGTCGTCGCCGTCCTCGCGGACGAAGCTGAGCACCGCCGGGTTGCTGGACCACAGCTCGTTGTAGACGCCGGTGCCGAAGACCTGGTGGTCGCGGCGGATAGCCAGCATGTTCCTGGTGAAGTGGAGCAGCGACGCGGGGTTCTTCTGCTGCGCCTCCACGTTGACCGCCTGGTAGCCGTGGATCGGGTCCATGACGACGGGGAGGTACAGGCGCCCGGGGTCGGCCTTGGAGAAGCCCGCGTTGCGGTCGGGGCTCCACTGCATCGGGGTGCGGACCGCGTCGCGGTCCTCCAGCCAGATGTTGTCGCCCATGCCGATCTCGTCGCCGTAGTACATGACCGGGGAGCCGGGCAGCGACAGCAGCAGCGCGGTGAACAGCTCGATCTGGTCGCGGTCGTTCTCCAGCAGCGGGGCGAGGCGGCGCCGGATGCCGAGGTAGGCCCGCATGCGCGGGTCCTTGGCGTACTCGGCGTGCATGTAGTCGCGCTCCTCCTCGGTGACCGTCTCAAGCGTCAGCTCGTCGTGGTTACGCAGGAAGATGCCCCACTGGCCGCTGTCGGGGAGCTTCGGGGTGCGCGACATGATCTCGGAGATCGGCTCGCGGCTGCCCCGCCGCACGCCCATGAAGATGCGCGGCATGAGCGGGAAGTGGAAGGCCATGTGGCACTCGTCGCCGCCGACCGAGGGGTCGCCGAAGTACTCGACCACGTCCTCGGGCCAGCCGTTGGCCTCGGCCAGCAGCACCCGGTCCGGGTAGAGGCGGTCGACCTCCGCGCGGACCTTCTTCAGGTACGCGTGGGTCTCCGGCAGGCCGGAGCAGTCGGTGCCCTCGCGCTCGAAGAGGTAGGGCACCGCGTCGAGCCTGAAGCCGTCGATGCCCAGGTCCAGCCAGAACCGCAGGACCTCCAGCATGGCCTCCTGGACCGCCGGGTTCTCGTAGTTCAGGTCCGGCTGGTGGTGGAAGAAGCGGTGCCAGTAGTACTGCTTGCGGACCGGGTCGTAGGTCCAGTTGGACTCCTCGGCGCCGACGAAGATGATCGGCGCGTCGGGGTACCCGGTCGGGTTGTCGGACCAGACGTAGAAGTCGCCGTACGGGCCCTCGGGGTCGTGCCGGGAGGCCTGGAACCAGGGGTGCTTGTCGCTGGTGTGGTTCATCACCAGGTCGGTGATGATGCGCAGGCCGCGCCGGTGCGCCGACTCGATCAGCTCCACGAAGTCTCCGAGGTCGCCGAAGTCCGGCAGGATCTTCATGTAGTCGGAGATGTCGTATCCGCCGTCACGCAGGGGAGACTCGTACAGCGGGAGCAGCCACAGGCAGTCGACGCCGAGCCACTCGACGTAGTCCAGCTTCTCGATGAGACCGCGCAGGTCGCCGGTGCCGTCTCCGTTGGAGTCCTTGAACCCGCGGACCAGGACCTCGTAGAAGACCGCGCGCTTGTACCACTGGGGGTCCGCCGAGACGAAGTCCTCGGCCACGGACTCCTGGGAGGGGGAGGGCAGGGGGGATGGATTCATCGTGTTCTCGCTCACGGTGATGAAGGGCAGGACGAAGTCACCGGATGCTCCGGCTGATGATGTTTGGTGACCGCGCCGGCGGGAGCCGTCATCCCCACGAGCTCCATGGCCGCGGACGGACCTAATTTGTGATTGAGGGCCGTCCGTTGTGGCGCTTTCTGGGCCGAACACTACCAGCCACCTGAGGCCCTCGAAGCCCCCTTGGCGTGGTACATCGCGCCCGTCCCACGGAATTCTCCCGCGCATCGCGCCACGGCTGCGTAATCGCCGTGTCGCTCACCGTTTTCCTGTGCGAAACACGACACGCCTCACGGGGGTGACCTGGCCCCATGCCCGGAGATCGGGACGGCAAACGGATCACCCGGCGCCACCGGGTTTCAGTCCTTTGCGAAGGGGTCCGGAACCGGGTCTCCCGGAGGCGCGAAAAAGCCCCCCGAAAGCCCTAGAAAACCTCCCAAAGCCCACGAAAAACCCCGCCGGACCGGTACGGGCAGGCGGGGGTGAGCGGAGAAAAATCAGTCCCAGGGCGGGGTGAGGTCGGGCAGCTGGTCCTGGTGGTCGCCGAGCCAGGCGCCGAACAGCACCAGGCCGCGTACCCAGAAGCGGTCGTTCCAGCCGTTGAACCGCGCCAGCCCGTCGGGGCCCTCGGCGACCACGCCGTGGAGGTGCTCCGACAGCAGCGAGGGCACGGCATCGGCGACCCGGGTGAGCATCCGGTGCCCGTACTCCCTGGCGGGCGCGGCGGCCGAGCGGAGCGGGATCCGCTGGAGCGGCTGCTTGACCACGTTGGTGGAGGGCAGCGCGGCCACGCGCGGGTTGGCCGCGTACAGGACCTCGCGGTAGAAGCGCCCCTGGTCCTTGCGGTGCACGCCGACCGAGAGCGCCGCGTCGAAGAAGGCGGGGTGGATGAACGGCGCCGCGAACGAGGCCTCGGGGCCGACCAGGTTGACCGGGGAGCGGGCGATGCCCCGCGCGGTCCTGGTGTGCAGGACCGACAGCGGCAGCTCCGCCCGGTGGCCGTTGAGCATGGCGGTCGACTGGGTGAAGGCGTGCCCGACGCTGTCGGTGATCCAGGACTCGGCCCCCTCCGACAGGAACGGCACCGACGGGGAGCCCAGCGCCAGCGAGCCGAGCAGCGCGGCCTTGCGCTCGGCCTGCGTGGAGGCGTCCAGCGCGGCTCCGCTGACCATGAAGTTCTTCAGCAGCGGCCCCCCGGCCAGCCCGTCGACCAGGGTTCGTCCCGCCCGGTGCACCTCGCGGGCGAACGGGGTGTACCAGGCGTGGTGCGGGGTGAGGAACTCCAGCCGCCGCGCCGCGGCCAGCGCGTCGTCGGGATAGGCGGCGGCGTCCTGTGGGATCACCCGGTGGCGTACGCCCAGCTCGCGGGTGATCGACCTGGCGAAGACGATGTCGGTGTCGGTGCCGTCGTCGGGGCTGGTCGTCCACGACTCCACGTCGGCCCCGCGCGCCACCGCCACCGAGCACAGCAGCCGCGAGTCGTAGCCGCCGCTGACCGGCACCAGCAGCGGGCGCCCGTCGAACTCCTTGTAGACCTCGTGCAGGATCTCCAGGATCTCCCCGGCGGTCCGTCCCGCCTCGTAGGGCTCCTCGCGCAGCCACCGGGGGAGCAGCCGCTCGACGCCGATCCGGTCCGACGCCCGGTCGAAGACCAGCGCGCTCGCCCCCGCCAGCCGCTTCACCTGCGTGTACGGGGTGTCGTCGCGCAACGGGAAGGTCAGCTGGATGATCGAGGCCCAGGCGTCCCAGTTGATCTCGTACGGCGTGCGGGCGAGGGAGAGCAGCGGTTCCAGCAGCGAGGAGAAGTAGACCGCCCCGCCGAGGGAGAGGTAGTAGACGTCCACGAGGCCGAGACCTCCGGCGTGCAGCGTGATCCGCTCGCCGTCGTCGATCAGGCCGGGGGTCTCGTAGGTCTCCGCCACCGTGATCCACGGCGCCGCCCCGCCGGGCGTACGCTCCCCCCAGGCGAAGGCCCAGGTGCGCTCGTCCCGCCGGTAGGGGGGCAGTGGGGAGGAGCTGAACAGGGCCGCGTTCCCGGCCTGGACGGCGGGTCTGACCCGCGGCCCGGCCCCGCGCAGCGTCTCCAGGACGGCCTCGTCGAGGTGCCCGATGCCGCCGCAGACGTACGGCCTCACATTGAACGTCGGCCACTGCACCGTGCTGACTCCTCTGTGTCGCGATTGACCAAAGGGTATCCTTTCGCCCGGCTCACGAAACGGAGGACGGCGTGGCGGGCGAGCAACTCGAAAGCACACGACAGGCGTTGCGGGAGGCGGTGGCGCACGCGGAGAGGGCCGCCGAGCTGGCCCGCCTGCTCGACGCGGCACAGGCCAAGATCGCCGATGCGGAGCGTGCGGCCGAGGAGCTGCGCGGGGTGAAGGATCTCCTGAGCGAGACCGAGGAGAAGCTCGAAGCCGCGAACGCGGCCGAGGAGAAGCTCCGCAAGGACCTGGCCGAGCAGCGCTACCAGGCCGAGGTGGCCAAGTGGAAGCTCTCCTCGGTGCAGGTGGCCCGCTGGTCACGGCTGGGTGACGCGATCAAGACGGGCAAGAGCAACCCGGTGCGGCTGGCGCGTGGCCTGCGCGGGGCGGCCAAGCCCGCCAAGCGCCCGACCGCTCCCAAGCGCCAGCCGGTGCCGCGCAAGACGGGCGACAAGGCACCCGTCCCCGGGGCGTCCTTCCAGGCCACCAGCTCCGTCAGGACCGTCGGCGGCAGGTCGGTGAAGCTCAAGCCGTACCGCGTCCCGACCGGCCCGAACACCCGCCCGCACCTGACCGCGGCCGTGATCGCCGCGCCGCACGGCGAGGCGCTGCTGCGCTACGAGTGGCGCCAGAGCACCGGCTTCACGCCGAGGGACTTCGCCCGGGTGCTGGCCGCGGAGGTCCCGCACCTGCTGCTGGTCGAGTCGGTGACCGAGGGGCCGTGGGCGGAGGAGATACGCCACCCCGGCCAGGGGCTGCGCGCCCTGCTGGCCTGGTGCGCCGAGCGGGGCATCCGCACGGTCTTCTGGCACACCGGGGGCGCGCCCGCCGAGTTCGTCGCCGCGGCCAGGCTGTTCGAGCACGTCGTGACCGCGCTGCCCAAGGCCGTGGGGCCGTGGGGCACCGCGCTGGCGGCCCAGGAGCCCGAGCAGGGGCGCCGGACACCCTCGCTGGGCATCCTGCCCTTCGCCGTCCAGCCGCGCGTGCACAACCCGCTGCCGCTGGCCGGGGACCGGTTCGGGCGGGTGCTCTCCCTGGAGGAGCTGCTTCCCGGGCACCTGTCCTACCCCGACGTGCTCACCTCCTACCGCTGGCCCGTCGCGGTCGACTGCCCGCCGGGCACGGAGCCCTGGCGGATGGCCGAGCTGGCCGCCTGCGGCACCCCCATCGGCGCCGAGCCCGACCCGCGCCGCGCCCACCTGGCGCTCCGCCAGGCGTACGCCTCGGGCACGATGACCAACAAGGTCGACGACCTGCTGGACGCGATCGGCCTGCCCAGCGGCAGGGCCACCCTGAACATCTCGGTGATCATGATCGACCGCGGCGACCTCGGCCACACCCTGGCCCAGGTCGCGCCGCAGAAGGGCGTCGTCCAGCTGGTGCTGCTGTCGGACGCCCCGGACGCCGCGGGGCGGGCCCGCGAGGCGATGCCCGACGGCGTGGACGTCACGGTGCGCCGCTCCGACTCCGGCCTGACCACGGGCGGGCTGCTCAACCGCGCCCTCGACCTGTGCCAGGGCGACCTGGTGGCGGTCATGGACGCCCGCGACCAGTACGGCGAGCACTATCTGACCGATCTCAGCCGGGCCTTCCTGTTCGCCAACGCCGACATCGTCGGCAAGGCGGCCTACTACGCCCACCTGCGCGACGTCGCGGCGACCGTGCTGCGCCAGCCCTCGTCGGAGTACTCCTACCTGCCGGACGTCGCGGGGGCGACCCTGCTGGCCCGCCGCGCGGTCCTGCGGGGCATCGGTTTCGCCGACGTCTCGGACAACTGGGCGGACGTGCTGATGCGCCAGTGCCGCGCGGACGGGATCAAGGTCTTCTCCGCCGACCGCTTCGGGTACGTCTGCCTTCGCGACCGTGACCGCTGGCTGCTCGGCTCGGCCCAGCTCGTCGACTACGGCCCCGCCGACCCGCACGCCCTGATCTGACGCTCTGACGCTCTGACGAGTCGACGAGCTGATGTTCTGACGAGCTGACGAGCTGACGAGCTGGCTAGGCTGCGGGGATGACGCCCGGTGCGCTCGGCGAGATCCTCGGCCTGCCCCCGATCCCCCGGGGGACGTGGGCCGGGGAGGCGACCTACGTCTCCCCGGCCGCGCTGCGCCGGGGCGAGGACCCCGCCGAGATGGCCGACCGGCTTCGCGGGCTGCCGGGGATCGCGGACGTCCGGGTACGGCCGGGCGGTTTCCTGGAGATCGCGGTGGCCGTCCCCGGCGAGCTGGTCACGGAGATCGGCGCGGGCGCTCCCGCTCCCGCGGCCACGGGCGGGTCGCCTGCTCCCGGAAGCACGGGCGGGCCGCCCGTTTCCGAGGTCGGCGGCGGGTCCCCGTGGGAGGACCTGCCCAGGACGTGGGCCAACCCCGGGTTCGTCGTGAGGTACGCCCACGCGCGGGCGGTCGCCGTACAGCGCTGGGCCGTGGACCTCGGCGTCGGCGGGGACTTCAGGCCCGAGCTGCTGGCGGGCCGGAGGGACCGGGCGGTGCTCAGGCTGCTGGCCGAGGCGCCCGGCAGGCGGGCGAGCCGGGACCCGGGGTGGGCCGCCTACGCCGAGCGGCTGGCGCTGGCCTACCACGACGCGTTCGAGGGGGCCGCCGCGCTTCCCTCGGGGGACGAGGAGCCGTCGGAGCTCCACACCGCCCGGGTGCGCCTGGCGCGGGCCGTACGGGACGTGCTGGCCGAGGCGCTGGCGGCGCTTGGCGAGACGGCACCCGAAAGATTGTGATAGACCCTCCCAAAGGAGTTCAAAGGGAGCAGGGGAGAGGTGAATGGTCGGGCCCCGGGACTGGGAGGCGCGTGAGCCGCGCCGGTCCGGGATGGTCCGGCGGGTGCTGCCCACCCTGCTCGCCTTCGCCGTCATCCTCGGCGGGCTCGCCTATCTCGGCGGAGACCTCAGGGAACTCCTCGGAACCGCCCCCGGCTCACCCGTCTCGGCCGCGGCGAAGCACCGCCTCTACGAGGAGACCGGCCCTGTCGACGGCCGCTGCGGCACCCTTCCCAAGGACCTCGACGCCGACGTCACGGCGTCGCTGAGGGCCCTCACCGGGTGCCTGGAACGGACGTGGGCGGCCACCCTGGCGCGGGCGGACATCGACTACGAGCCACCCGGGGAGGTACGGCTGGTCGCCACCCCCGAGGAGGCCGCGTGCGGGATCGACGACTACGACTGGGCCGGGATCTACTGTCCCGAGCCGCGCGTCGTCAACGTGCTGGTCGACGGTGACCGGGCCTTCCCGATGATGTTCACGCTCGCGCACGAGTACGCCCACCACGTCCAGGAGGTCAGCGGGATCGCCGACCAGAGTGGCTCAGAGGCCTTCGACGAGGCGTGGTCGCGGCGCCTCGAACTGCAGGCGGACTGCCTGGCCGCGGTGACGCTGCGGAGCGCCGCGCCGCGCAGGCTGGAGAGCCTGCGCCGTCTCGCCGGGCGCGGTTCCGGCGCCGAGGACGGCGTGGAGGCGGGCTACCGGCAGTCGCACGGCTCGGGGGCCAGCAGCGCCGAGTGGATGCGGCGCGGCCAGGAGGGCGGCACCGTGGGGTCCTGCAACACCTGGGGCGCCCCCGCCGAACGGGTCTCGTAGTCTTCACCGGCCTAACCGCAACGGCCCGCGGCCCCTCCGGAACGGTTCCCCGGCTCTTCGAAACGGCTCGCCCGGGTCTCTCCTGAGCGGTTCCCGGCTCTTCCGGACGGCTCTGGGTATCCCCGAAGCGGCTCGCCCGGGTCTCTCCGGAGCGGTTCCCGGCCCTTCCGGACGGTTGCCGATCTCCCCGAAGAGGCTCGCCCTGCTCTCCCCGGAACGTACTCCCCCAACCCCTCCCGAACGTGTTCGCCCGGTCTCTCTCGGAGATCGTGTCGCGATGCGACATTAAAATATGTTGCCAAAACTGCTCATAACGTAAAAAGTTCGCGTGTTCGAGGAGGATCGCGTCTCGATGGGTGGGCAATCGTCTCAGGGGGATCACCGGGTCCGATAGCCTCGATCGGGTGAGTCGATTCGCCCACCCCGCCGGTGACCGCCATGCAGAAGTGCTGCCCGAGGAGCGCCCTCCGCACGCACCCGCCGACCTGAACACCCTCGACCCGACCATCTGGCCCCGAACGTCGGGCCGCGCCGGCGGCTCGATCACGATCGGCGGCGCGGACGTCAGGGATCTGGTCGCGGAGCACGGCACCCCGCTCTACGTGGTGGACGAGGAAGACTTCCGCTCCCGCTGCCGCGACTACGCCGACGCGTTCTCCGGCGGAGAGGTCCACTACGCGGGCAAGGCCTTCCTGTGCCGCGAGGTCGCCCGCTGGATCATGCAGGAGGGCCTCGGCCTCGACGTCTGCAGCGCCGGGGAGCTCGCCGTCGCGCTCAGCGTCGGGTTCCCGCCCGAGCGGATCACCATGCACGGCAACAACAAGTCGCTCGCCGAGCTGGAGAGGGCCGTCGAGGCCGGGGTCGGGCACATCGTGGCCGACTCCTTCGAGGAGATCGCCCGCCTGGGCTTCCTCGCCGAGAAGCACGGCAGTCGTCCCAAGGTGATGATCCGCGTCACCGTGGGCGTCGAGGCCCACACCCACGAGTTCATCGCGACCGCCCACGACGACCAGAAGTTCGGCTTCTCGCTGAGCAGCGGCGCGGCGGCCGAGGCGGCCAGGCGGATCCTCGCCCTGCCCCAGCTGGAGCTCGTCGGCCTGCACTCCCACATCGGCTCCCAGATCACCGACACCGCCGGGTTCGAGGTGGCCGCGTCCCGCCTGGCCACCCTCCTGGTCAAGATCAAGGACGAGCACGGCGTCGTGCTGCCCGAGCTCGACCTCGGCGGCGGCTACGGCATCCCGTACGTCGAGGGCGACACCGCGCCCGACGTCAAGGAGATCGCCGACAACCTGCGGGAGATCGTCAGCAAGGTGGCCAGGGGCGCCGGCCTGCCGGTGCCCAAGCTCACCGTCGAGCCGGGCAGGGCCATCGCCGGGCTCGCCGGGGTGACGCTCTACGAGGTCGGCACGATCAAGGACGTCGAGGGCCTGCGCACCTACGTCAGCGTCGACGGCGGCATGAGCGACAACATCCGCACCGCCCTCTACGGCGCCGACTACACCGCGCGCCTGGCCTCCCGCGAGAGCGCCTCGACGCCGATGCTCTCCCGCCTGGTCGGCAAGCACTGCGAGAGCGGCGACATGGTCGTACGCGACCTGTGGCTCCCCGCCGACCTGGCCACCGGCGACCTGATCGCCGTCGCGGGCACCGGCGCCTACTGCCGCTCGCTCGCCAACAACTACAACTACCTCCCCAAGCCCGCCGTGGTCGCGGTCAAGGACGGGGTGTCCCGTGTGATCGTCCGCCGGGAGACCGAGGACGACCTCCTGAGAGGACAGCTGTGAAACGACCCGGAGCGGCCGAGAGCCGTCCATGGTGTGAGCGACGAGGGGCGTGACCGCATGGCACTGAAAGTCGCACTTCTGGGATGCGGCGTCGTCGGCTCCCAGGTGGTCAGGCTCATGCACGAGCAGGCCGACGACCTCGCCGCCCGCATCGGGGCGCCGCTGGAGCTCGCCGGGGTCGCCGTGCGGCGCCTGGGCCGCAGGCGTGACGCCGACGTGGACCCCGCCCTGCTCACCACGGACGCCGAGGCCCTGGTCACCCGTGACGACGTCGACGTCGTCGTCGAGGTGATCGGCGGCATCGAGCCCGCCAGATCGCTCATCCTGGCCGCGCTGAACAGCGGCAAGTCGGTCGTCACGGCCAACAAGGCGCTGCTCGCCGAGGACGGCGCGACCGTCCACGCCGCGGCCAGGGCCGGTAACGCCGACCTCTACTTCGAGGCGGCCGTCGCGGGCGCCATCCCGCTGATCCGGCCGCTGCGCGAGTCGCTCGCCGGGGACCACGTGCACCGCGTGCTCGGCATCGTCAACGGCACCACCAACTACATCCTCGACCAGATGGACTCCAGCGGGGCCTCGTTCTCCGACGCGCTGGGGGAGGCGCAGGCGCTGGGCTACGCCGAGGCCGACCCCACCGCCGACGTGGAGGGCTTCGACGCCGCGGCCAAGGCCGCGATCCTCGCCGGGATCGCCTTCCACAGCCGGGTGACGGCCGCCGACGTGCACCGCGAGGGCATCACCGAGATCACCGCGACGGACGTGGCCAGCGCCAAGGCCATGGGATACGTCATCAAGCTCCTGGCGATCTGCGCCCGCTCGGAGGACGGCAGGTCGTTCGGCGTACGGGTGCATCCGGCCATGATCCCCAGGACGCACCCGCTGGCCGGGGTCCGCGAGGCCTACAACGCGGTGTTCGTCGAGGCGCGTTCCGCCGGGCAGCTCATGTTCTACGGCGCGGGCGCGGGCGGCGCCCCGACCGCGAGCGCCGTGCTGGGCGACATCGTGGCCGTGGCGCGCAACGTGCTGGCGGGCACGAGGGGTCCCGAGGAGTCCACGTACGCGGACCTGGTCGTGCACCCGATGGGCGAGACCGTCACGCGCTACCACGTCTCCCTGGACGTCGCCGACAAGCCCGGCGTGCTCGCCAGGGTCGCCGACATGTTCGCCAAGCAGGACGTCTCCATCCAGACCGTCCGGCAGGAGGGGCACGGCGCGGACGCCCAGCTGGTGCTGGTCACCCACCGGGCCAGCGACGCCGCGCTCTCCGCCACGATCGAGGGCCTGCGCGAGCTGGACATCGTCCGCGACGTGGTGAGCGTCATGCGCGTCGAGGGCGAGGACACCCCCTAGAGGACGCCCCTTGGCGGTGCCCCGCCGGGCCGGTCCGCCGTGACCGGCCCGGCCGCGGAGGTGTACGCGTGATGTGCGGGACGTCCGCCGTGTCATGCCGGCTTGGCATCGGGTTCCTGGGCATTTGATAACGGTTCATTTGGCGGCCCCTACCGGCTTATAAGGTGCTTTCATGCCCTATTTGCCGTTCCGCGAAAGGGAATTCACCGTGAAGGTCTTCCAGCGGATGGTGGCGCTCTCCGTGGCGCTCGCCGTCGTGGCGACGCTGGGCCCGGCCGCCCACGCGGCGGCCGCGCGCCCCTCGAAGAAGATCAAAACGGTCGTCGCGCTCACCTTCGACGACGGAGACTCCTCCCACCCGGCCGTGGCCCGCATGCTGGAGAAACGTGGCATGCGTGGAACGTTCTACGTCAACACCGACACCGTCGGAGGCGAGGAGAAGCTGACCCGGCGCGAGCTCGCCGCGATCGCCGGGAAGGGCCACGAGATCGGCGGTCACACACTCACCCACGTACGCCTCACCGAGCTGACCCAGAGCGACCAGGAGGGCCAGATCTGCGACGACCGCAGGAAGCTGGTGGCGTGGGGGTACCGGCCCGCGACCCTCGCCTACCCGTTCGGCGCGGTCGACTCCGACGCCAAGGCGGTGGCGCGGCGGTGCGGCTACGACGCGGCCCGCTCCGTCGGCGGGCTCAAGGAGTGGGGGTGCCCCGGCTGCCCGGCCGGAGAGGCCCTCCGCCCGAAGGACCGCTACGACATCCGCACGCCGGGCTCCATCCGCGAGGACACCCTGCTGCGGCACATGAAGCAGCAGGTCCTCAACGCCGAGAAGGGCGGTGGCGGGCTGGTCCCGATGGTGTTCCACCGCGTCTGCGACGGTTGCGGCCTCTACTCGACGACTCCCCGGCTCATGGGCGAGTTTCTCGACTGGCTGGTGAGCCGCGCGTCACACGGCACGGTCGTGCGGACCCTGCAGAGCGCGGTCGGCGCCCGCTACCGCCCCCTGCCCCGCGAGCAGTGATCGTGGGCGGGCGGGGTCTCCCGGTGGATCCCGCCCGCGAAACGGCAGGGGATTCCCGCCGAACGCCTAATCGCTCATATATCGCCTGGAACATCCACGCGACGGCCGGTTGGCGCGGAGTCTCCCGGCTTCCCGCGAGGACCGGGGCCGGACGACCAGGCGGGGGTCACCGTGAGTGCTCCCGGAGGTCACTGCGGCCGACGGTGAACATGATCGGCACGCCCGGCCTCTTCTCGGGGTCGGCGAGATAGTCGCTGAAGTAGCCGAACTCCCGGTCCGGGTGACCGGCGAAACCCTTCGCGGTCGTTATCGTGCACCTTCTGGTGTGGATCTTCCCGGCGGCGGGGAAAGCCCTGACCTCAACGGTGCCGGTACCGTTCGGAAATCGCCCGCCACCCGTGGCCGAAGGTGTCTGGTAACCCACGAACTTCGCATCCGCGGTGATGTCGATGATGGTGTACGCGACGTTGGAAAGCCATTCCGCGATTTCTTCGCGTGACATTACGGTCTCCAAACGGAAAACGGCGGGAAGGAGTGGATCGACCGTGTCCGGAAGGTGAATACGGCCCACTGCTCCGATTCGCCGAAACCGGAATAGCGGGATGGTTGAGCATGGCGACTGCACCGCACGGGAATGGCCCCCTGCTTGCGGCAAACGACGGCTCGGACACATGAGGTCCGAAAATCGTCCCGGACGTTCTTGGCGGCATCGGTATGCTGTCTGGCGAATAATTGCAAATACTCAATAAGCATTGATTTTCATACACTAAATGATCTCTTGCGGCATACCGGGCGGTTGGTGAAGTTCGCCGCTCGGGGGCTGGTTTGGAGGACGGCCGCGATCCGCGAGAATGGACAGGCCAGGCTTACGAGGAAGGATGTGCCGACGTGGCTCCAGAGATTGAGGCCGACTGGGTCTCCCGCTTCGCGGACGAGGTCATCGCGGAGGCGGAGCGTCGCGCGCCGGGACAGACGATCGTGTGCGCCTCGGGCCTCAGCCCCTCCGGGCCGATCCACCTGGGCAATCTGCGCGAGGTCATCACGCCGCACCTCGTCGCCGACGAGGTGCGGCGCCGGGGTCACGACTGCGTGCACATCCTGTCCTGGGATGACTACGACCGCTACCGCCGGGTTCCCGCCGGGATCGACCCCTCGTGGAGCGAGCACATCGGCAAGCCGCTGAGCGAGGTGCCCGCGCCGCCCGGCAGCTCCTACCCGAGCTGGGCCGAGCACTTCAAGGCGCCGCTGGCCGCCGCCCTGGCCGAACTCGGCATAGAGGTCCAGGCCATCAGCCAGACGGAGAAGTACACCTCCGGCGCCTACCGCGAGCAGATCCTCCTCGCGATGAGGAAGCGCGACCAGATCGACGCCATCCTCGGCCAGTACCGCACCAAGGACAAGGCCGCCAAGAGCACGGAGCCCGTTGACCCGGAGGCCGAGGGGTCCGGGGCGGCCGACGAGGACGACGGCACGGCCAACGCGGGCTACTTCCCCTACCGGCCGTACTGCTCGGTCTGCGGCCGCGACACGACGACGGTCACCTCCTACCGGGACGACAGCACGGACCTCACGTACACCTGCGCCTGCGGGCACGGCGAGACGGTCCAGCTCTCCACCCACAACCGGGGCAAGCTGGTCTGGAAGGTCGACTGGCCGATGCGCTGGGCGTACGAGGGTGTGGTGTTCGAGCCCTCCGGCGTCGATCACACCTCGCCCGGCTCGTCGTTCGTGGTCGGCGGGCAGATCGTGCGTGAGGTGTTCGAGGGGCGTCAGCCGATCGGCCCGATGTACGCCTTCGTCGGCATCAGCGGGATGGCCAAGATGAGCAGCTCCCGAGGCGGGGTGCCCACGCCGGCGGACGCGCTTGAGATCATGGAGGCCCCGCTGCTGCGCTGGCTCTACGCGAGGCGGAAGCCGAACCAGTCTTTCAAGATCGCTTTCGACCAGGAGATCCTCCGGCTGTACGACGAGTGGGATTCGCTCGAAAGGCGGCTCGCCGCGGGCACCGCGCAGGCCGCGGACATGATCGTGCACAGCCGGGCGACCCGGACCGCCACCGCGGTGCTGCCGGTCACGCCCCGGCCGCTGCCGTACCGCACCCTGGCCTCGGTCGTGGACGTGACGACCGGGGACGAGGAGCAGGTCATCAGGATCCTGGGCCAGCTGGACCCGGAGGATCCGGTCAAGTCGCTCGACGAGACCCGCCCGAGGCTCGACCGCGCCGCCCGGTGGATCCAGGGCTACGCGCCGGCCGACCAGCGGACCCACGTCCGCGAGCACCCGGACACCGAGCGGATCGAGTCGCTGGAGGAGACCGAGCGCGAGTCGCTGCGCCTGCTGCTGCGGGGGCTGGAGACGAACTGGTCGCTCGACGGGCTGACGAGCCTGGTGTACAGCGTGCCGAAGCTGCAGGCGGGGCTTCCGGCCGACGCGCAGCCGACGGCGGACATCAAGGTCGCGCAGCGTCGCTTCTTCGTGCTGCTCTACGAACTGCTGGTGGGCAGGGACACGGGGCCGAGGCTTCCCACGCTGCTGCTGGCGGTCGGCGCGGATCGGGTGCGCAAGCTGCTCGGCGCCTGATCGCGATCACCGGGATGGCCCCGCCTCCGCCAGGCGTCACCTGGGTCCCCGCGTTCCGGTGCGCACCGGAACGCGGGGGCGGGGCACCCCGTCGCATTCGGCACGGCGCGAACTATGAATCGCCGACGCCTTCTTGCGGCCGGGCGTCAACGCGCTTTCCTGGTCGAAATTCGAAGTGATTCGACCGTGTGTCGGATCGGCCAGAACGGCTGCCCGGCCGATATGGGCCTCGACGGGCCGGACGGCCGAGGAGACTCTGCCCTTGTCTTTCTTGGAGTGGTCAATTCTCCGAGAGCTGCCAATCCGAAGATCTTGAGCGGTCGGCGGGGCGGGAGTCGTGCTAACCGAACTGATCGCCGGTGAGGTTCGGAGACATCCGTTCATTCACGAGGCTCACGAGCGAACCCTGTCGAAAGAGCTATTCTGCGTCGGCCGGGAGAGCAGAAGCTTTCCGTGGATTCTCCGCGCGCGGGATCTCACCGCGAGCCGTCGGCGAGCCCGCGGAGCCCGCGGAGGCGGCGGGCGGCGCGGCCGAGCAGGGAGCGCTGCTGGGCCTGGCGCAGGGCCACGGCCTCCAGGCGGCGCTGCTCGGCCTTCTCCTTCCACCTGACGGTGTCGCGGCTGCCCTTGGCGGCCCTGGCGCGCAGCTCCTTCAGCTCGGCCTTGAGGGCGGCGACCTGCCGCTGGGCCCGCTCGGCCTCCCTCCCGCGCGCCTCGGCCGTGGCCTTCCAGCGCGCGGCCTCCCTGTTGCGGTTCGTGGCCCAGTGGGGGTAGGCGTGCGCCGCGGGGCGGAGTTTCCAGGACTCCGCGTCCAGCCAGGTCGCCCCGTGCAGATCGGCGATCACGTCGTCGAGCCGCTCGTCCTCGCGGGCCACGCGCATCGCCCTCGCGACGGCGGAGGTCCGCTCCAGGCGGGCGGCCAGGATTCCCGACTCGTCCTCGTCCAGCGCGACGAGCAACAGGCCCTCGTCGTCCTTCTCCGCCTGCTCGATCAGCTTGGCCAGCGACTCCGCCCCCGGTACCCACCCGGCCGGGCAGACGAGGCGGAACGGCGCGGGCGCCGAGGTCGCGGGGACCCGCTCGGCGAAGGAGACGCGGCCGTCGTGGGCGTACTGGCCGCGCAGCAGCCGCAGGTCGAGCAGCGGGTCGTCCAGCGGGGCCGGACGCTCCTCCGCCAGCGACGCCCACGGCCCGGTCAGGGTGACGTGCACGTCGGGCAGGGTGCTGGCCAGCGACCCGTCGACGCTCGCCCTGACGTCCTCGAAGGAGGCGTCCCCGGCGTCCACCACGACGTCGACGTAGGGGACCAGCCACTGCCGGCCCGCGTCGGTGCGCAGGTGGCGCCGGTACGGGATCCGGTCGGCGATGAACGGGTCGTTGTGCCGCCTGACGTCGGCGGGCCTGCGCATGGCCGTCGTCGTGCCCAGGTGCCAGCTCAGCGCCTCGGTGTCCGGGACGAACACCGCGCCCGCCTGGGTGAGCCGGTAGCCCAGCTCGGTGTCCTCACCGAGGGTCAGGGAGGTGTCCAGCCCCCCGGTCTCCCTCAGCAGGGCGGCGGGCAGCGAGACCGTCGCGCCCACGTGGACGCGGTGCAGCAGCGAGCTGGGCGCGTCGCGGAAGTCGCGGTGGGTGGCGATCAGCTCGCCGATCCAGTCGTGCCCGTGCTCGGGGTCCTCCTCGAAGAGGGAGCCCGCCCTGTCCTTGGCGACGGCGATCTGGACCTCGGCGGGGGTGGGCGGGATACCCGCCATGGCGGTGAAGCGCAGCGTCCCCATCACCACCAGATGGTCGGCCAGGTGGTGCCAGCGCAGGTGCGTCTCGACGTGCTCCCGGTAGGAGACGATGTCGGCGTCCATCCGGTGGATCACCTCGCCGTCCGCGACGGCCGTGCCGGTCTCCAGGGCCCAGGCGATGCCCCGGCGGCCGGGGGCGTTGCCGATGATCCGGGTGTGCTCCGGGGCGATCTCGGGGAGCCGGAGCGGGGGCGCGCTGCCGTCGTCCACGACGATCACCTCCATGAGGTGCGCGGGGTAGGTCTGGGCGGCGAGCGCCGCCAGCGTGAGGTCGAGCCTGTCCTGCCGTCCCCTGGCCGGGATCACCACGCTCACCGGCAGCCGAGGCTCCCACGTACCGGGGGCGGGCACCGGCAGCACCCCGTAGTCGTTGCCCGGGATCCGCGGCGCGCCTCCAGCCGGAGGCGGGGCCGGGATCGGGGCCGGCGCGTCGGGGACACGCGGCGCGTACGGCATCTCGGAGGGGGTCCGCGGGGTGCTCACGGCGCCTCCGGCGGGAGTTCCATGAGCGCGCTGGGCCGGAAGCCGCGCCACTGGCGCTTGTTGCGCCGCAGGAACGTGCCGATCGGCTCGCGCCAGGTGTGGTTGGCGACGTTGCCGCGCCGCAGGATGTAGCCCAGCCCCTGGGTGCGGTAGATCTGCCCGCCCGCGGCCTGCACGGCGTGCTGGAACTGGGCGTCGATCGTGCCGGGCATGGGACGGAAGCCGCCCACGGCCTCGAAGGCGGAGCGTTCGGAGAAGATGGTTCCCCCGGCGATGAAGTTGGTGATCTGCTCGGTGATCTGCTCGCGGTGGACGGTCACCCCGATCGAGGCGAGATAGACGAACTCGGGGACCATGCCCACGACCTGGGCTCCCGAGTAGGAGTGGGCGAGCAGCAGGTCGGAGACGAAGTCGGGCCCGTACCAGTCGTCGTCGTCCATCTTCAGCAGGAACGACCCCGAGGCCCTGGCCGCGGCCTGGTTCAGCACGGTCCCGAACACGGTCCGCCCGTCGGCCTCGACCACGGTGACCGGCCGCTCGAAGGACGCGAGGGCCCCGGCCACGCCGGGGTGCGTCGCGGGGGCGCCGTGCAGGGCGAGGATCACCTCGAACTCGGCGCCGCGCTGCCTGGACAGCTGTTCCAGCGCGAAGCCCACCATCTCCGGGCGGCGGGTGACGAGCAGCACCGAGACCGTCGGCACGGGCGCCGGGGGAGCGCCCAGCTGCTCCCAGCGGGCGCGGATCCCGTGGACGCGCAGCGCCTCGCGGCGCAGCCGGATGCTGTGCTCCTCGCGCTCCAGGTCGTCCTTGAGCGCGGGCTCGCCGACCGAGGCGATCAGCCTGGCCAGCTCGGGGCCGAGGGCGCCCGCCCAGCGCGGCACGGCCTCGGAGACCAGGGGCACCCCGGCCGCCGCCAGCCCGGTGAGGACCCGCAGCGCCGCCGCCGGGCCGGTGTGGCTGCGCCGCCAGTCCACCCGTACGCCCCTGACCTGCCTGATCCGGTTGACGTCCACGTCGGTGACGCGGCCGGAGGCGTCGAAGGTGGTGAGCGTCCTGCCCTCGCAGGTGATCGCCCAGCGGCCCGACTCCGAGGACAGGTCGGCCATGCCGAGGGACGGCACGGTGATGAAGTTCATGGGGTTGACCGAGCGGCCGTCGACCGGGGGGATGGTCCAGGGCTCCGACAGGTCGCCGATGCCGTTCTCCAGGATCTTGCCGCCACCGGGGCGGCCGAGCCTCTCCCAGGCCATCAGCCCGGCGACCGGACGGTCCACCGACGCCTCGGCGCCGGACCAGGACGGCGGCTCCTCGCCGACCGCGCGCACGACCAGGTCGGCGCCGCGGGCGCCGAACCTGTCGGGGACGGGCCCCGTCAGCGGGGCCGGGGCCGCGTTCGGGTCGCCGGGACGCCAGTGGGCCGCCCCGGGGCCCGCCAGACCGCCGACGGGCCCGGCGACGGCGTCCATCCGGTGCCCGCCGAACGCCCTCGCGGTCGCGGCGAGCGTCCGGCCCGCGGGCACCGGCTTGGAGAAGCTCGCCTCGACCACCCAGGAGTGCTGTTTCGGCTGGTGGACGCGGAGTTCCACGAGCGCGCGCCAGCGGTGGGCGGGGGTGGGGGACAGCACCGGCGCGGTGTACCAGTGCGGTGTCTCCCGTACGGCGACGACGACCCGGGGGGCCATGGGCAGCAGCGACTGCAGGCTCGCGGCCCTGCGGACGTCGGTCGCGGTGCGGGCGAGTACCAGGATCTCCGCGGCGCCCTCCTCGGCGCGCGGGATGCCGTCGAGGTCGCCGTCGAGGTCGATCGCCTCGTACGCCTCCAGCTCGCCGGGCGTCTCGAAGCCCACGCAGTAGACGAGGACGCGCCGCTTGCCGCTCCGTTCTTTGGCCGCGCGGACCAGGTCGGTCAGCAGGGACATCAGCCGGTCCTCCCTCGCCGTACGGCCGTTGAGATGATCTTTTCCAGCGGGCCGCGCCGCCGCTCGTCCTTCAGGCGCGCGGCCTCCGCCCGGAGGCTCTCGGTCTCGGCGCGGAGGCTCTCCACCTCGTCCCTCAGCTGTTCCGCCTCGCGCTTCCAGCGCGCGGAGTCGGCCCGCCACCTCGCGGTGTCCCCGGCGACGGGCTCCGCCTCCTCGGCGGTCGTCACGCCGACCTCGGCGGCGCCCACCCAGAGCGAGCCGAACAGCTCGTGGACGACATCGTCGTCGGGATCGCCTTCGAGGCCCCGGGGGGCGTCGTTGACCAGCGCGGCCCTGGCGAAGGCGGCGGTGCGCTCGAACCTGGCCGCCCTGACCCCGGAGGGCCCCTCGTCGAGGGCCGCGCTCAGCAGCCCGTATTCCTCGCTGTCCGCGAGTTTGACCAGCTCGGCGAGGCTTTCCGCGCCGAGCGCCCATCCGGCGGGGAGGGTGAGCCTGAACGGCGCGGGCGCGGAGCCCGCGGGCGGCTCCTCGGTGAAGGAGACGCGCGGCTCGTGGACGTACAGGTTGCGCACCAGGCGCAGGTCGAGCAGCGGCTCGTCGAGGGAGGGGCGGCGCCCGGCGGGAAGCTCCGTCCAGGGCCCGACCACGGTGACGGCGACGTCGACGAGGGTGCCCGCGAGCGCGGAGTCCACGCTCGCCCGTACGTCCTCGTAGGAGGCGCCGCGGGCGTCGACGACGACGTGCACGTACGGCACCAGCCAGGTCCTGCGCGGGTGGGTGCGCAGCCAGCGCAGGTCGGGGATGAGGTCGGGCAGCACCGACCAGTTGTGCCGGTGCACCTCCTTCTCCCGGATCATGACCGTGGACGGCCCGAGGTGCCAGCCTCGGGCCTGCGGGTCGGGGATGAAGACCGCGCCCGCCTGCGCGAGGCGGAAGCCGAGGTCGGTGTCCTCACCCATGTTCAGGGTGGTGTTCACGCCGCCGACCGAGCGCAGCAGCGCCACGGGGACGGAGGTGGTGGCTCCCGAGTGGAGCCGGTAGGCCCCGGCGCCCGCGTCCCGCAGCCACCGGGTCTCCTCCAGCACCCCGGCCCGCCACTCGTGCGGCGCGGACTCGTCGAACAGCTTCTCCGCGTCCCTGGCCTCCACGGCCGAGAAGACCTCCCTGGCGGAGGGCCCGGCCTCGTCGGGGGTGAAGCGGACGTCGCCCATCACGACGGCGTAGGGGACGAGGTGGTGCCAGCGCATGTGCGCCTCGACGTGCTCCCGGTCGAGGATCATGTCGGAGTCGACCCAGTGCAGGATGTCGCCCGCCGCCGAGGCGGCGCCGGTCTGGCGGGCCCAGCCCCGTCCCCAGCGGCCGTCGGGCACCCGGACGAGCCTGGTGTTGGCCGGGGCGATCCCGGGGACGCGCAGTGGCGGGTCGCTGCCGTCGTCGGCGACGACCACCTCCATGAGGTGCGCGGGGTAGGTCTGCGCGGCCAGCCCGGCGAGCGTGCGGTCCAGGGCCTCCTGGCAGTCGTGCGCCGGGATCACCACGCTCACCCTGAGCCGGGGCTCCCAGGCGCCCAGGTCGGGCGGGAGCAGCGACCCGTAGTCGTTGTGCCTGATCCTGGCGCGCGGGACGGCGGCCTGGCCGGTCCCGGCGTCGGGCGGGCGGGGGGGAGCAGCGGCATCGGGGGTGGCGAAACCGGTCCCGGTCACGCTTTTCCCTCCGCTTCTCCCTCGGCGGCCCGGTCGGTCCTGGCCTCCACCGCGGCCAGGCGCGGCAGCAGGTCGTGGACCATCTCCTCGATCTCCTGGCGCCGGGGTACGGAGGCCAGCCGGTCCTCTCCCAGGGAGACCAGGATCGCCTGAAGGTCCTCGTCGCGCTTGTGCTCGTGCTCCTTGAGCAGTTCGACGATCTCGTCCAGCCGCCGGTCCAGCCGCTGGGTGGCCGTCTTGACCGTGGCCAGTTCCGCCTCGTAGCGCTTGACCCTGGCGTCGATCCGCTGGGCCTTGCCGTCGACCCTGCGTACGGTGGCCACCGCCAGCACTTGGACGGCGAGCACCGTCGCGATGGCGGCGAGCACGATGGCCGCCGTGACCGAGACGATCTCGAAGCTCGCGAGCAGCGTCAGCGCGATCAGGAACACCGGGCCGAGTGTCGCCGCCAGAAGCGTCAGTTTTCGGGGCGTGGGCATCCGCGCGTACCTTCCGTGCCGCTCTGTCATTACCTGTCGTTGTTGGTGGTAATTGAGGCTATCGGCTCTTCACGTGCAAATACGTCGATAAATAGGAAACTCGAAGGTTCCTGTGACCTGTGTGACAGCTGTGAGCCATTAGCGGTGATCCTCGATGTCAAGGGGGCATCGCGGTGAGAAGGGATCTTCCCGCCTCGCTATCCTTCGCTCGTGCCCGCGCAGCCCACCCCCCTGCCCCCGCCCCCTCCAGCCACCCCGGCGGGCCTCCCGCGGCCGGTGACGGGAGCGCGCGCCCCCCGCGTCCACGGCCCGAGGCTCCCTGTCCACGGGCTGAGGCTCCCCGCCCACGGCCCGGATCACCCGCCGCGCCGTCCGATCCCGAAGCTCGCCGTCCGCGTTCCGGCGACCCCGCGCCGCCCGATCCCGGGGCTTCTTTCAGACCGTTTTCCGTACGTCGCGCCGAACCGGTGGCGCGGGCCCCGCCGGAGTCCGATCCTGGAAGCGCCATGACAGCACGGATCACCGGTAACGACTACCGGAGCCTCACGCCGCCCGCCCTGGGCTCCTGGACCCCCTCGCTCCGGGTCAGCGTCGTCGTTCCCGCGTACGGTGACCAGGAGAAACTCGACCTGACGCTCGCCGGGCTGGCCGCGCAGACCTACCCCGCGGCCCTGACCGAGGTCATCGTGGTCGACAACGGCAGCAGCCCGCCGTTGCGGCTGCCCCCGCTGTGCCCGGCGAACACCCGCCTGATCGTCTGCCCCGTCCCCGGCCGCGCCCACGCCCGCAACGCCGGGCTGTCGGCCGCCACCGGCGACGTGATCCACTGGCTCGACTCCGACGTGGTCCTGGACCGCAGGTCGGTCGAGGCGCACATGCGCTGGCACCACGCCGCCCCGTACCTCGTGGTGACCGGCTACCTGCGCTTCACCCCGGCCGCGCTGCCGGACCCCGAGGTGGTCGCCGCCGCCGACGACCTGGCCAAGCTCTTCGAGCCCGCCGAGCCGCACGCCTGGCTGGTCGACCTCGTCGAGCGCACCGACGGCCTCACCGCCAACCCGCACCGCGCGTTCAGCCTGCACGTCGGCGGCGCGACCTCGGTCAACGTCGCGCTGCTCGCCGTCGCGGGGCCGATGGACACCGACCTGATCCTCGGCCAGGACACCGAGATGGGCTACCGGCTCGCCCAGGCGGGCGCCGTCTTCGTCCCCGAGCCGCTGTCGCGCGCCTTCCACCTGGGCCCGACCATGCGCATGCGGGACAAGGCCCCGATCGACCGGGTCAGCCACGCCTTCGTGGCCGACCGGATCCCGTCCTACCGCTGGCTCCGCTCCCATCCGGCCAGGCAGTGGAAGGTGCCGTACGTGGAGGTGGTCGTCGACGCCCGTGGCGCCTCCTACGACGAGGTCCGTGCCACCGTCGACGCCGTGCTCGCGGGCACCCTGCCCGACGTCGCGGTCACCCTCACGGGGCCGTGGGACCGCGTCGGCGCCGAGGAGCGCGCCCCGCTGCGAGACCCCGACCTGGACCTGGTGCTGATCCGCGGCCACTACGCCCACGAGCCCAGGGTCCGCTTCACCGACCTCGCCGACTTCGCCGGTGAGACCCCCGCGCCCTCCGCGCCGGGGGGTCCCGCCTGGGCGGTTCCGTACCACCTCAGGCTGCCCGCCGGGTGGGTGCCGGGCGAGGACACCCTGGCCCGGCTGCTCGACCTGGCCAGGGACGAGGGGTACGGCCTGGTCTCGGTGCTGCTGGCCGAGGGCGACGGCGGCCCGGGAAGGGCGGTCGTCGCGGCGCGGCTGGAACGTGCCGCCGCGTTCGCGCGCGCCGCGATCGTGCGGGCCGAGGGGGAGGACCTCGACGACGCCGTGCACGACACCTTCGGCGCGATCTGGGTGGACGGCGAGACCTACGGGTTCGCGCCGGAGGCCCGCGCCCTCACCGGCCGCCGGGGCGCCTACCGGGCCAGGGCCGAGGCGGAGGCCGAGGTGGCCCGCCTCACCGGGGAGGCGGAACGGCTCCGCGACCAGGTGGCCAAGTGGCGCGACGAGGCGGGCCGCTGGCGCAGGAGCACGGTCGAGCTGCGCCGCGAGGTCGGCACCCTGCGCAAGGAGCTCGCCGCCGCCAGGAAGGTCGTCCAGTACGGGCTGCTGTCCTCCGTGAAACGGGCCATCATCCGCCGTCGCTGACGCCGTCGCCGACGATGCCGACGCCTCCCAGGAAGTAGGAGCCGATGCCCGTGTACGGCACGGTGGTCCCGGGCACCGGCCGCCATTCCGGCAGGTTGACGATGCCGGGCTCGACCACGTCGAACCCGTCGAACAGGCGGACGATCTCCTCGCCCGTACGGGTGACGAAGGGCGAGGAGGCCCGGTCGTAGACCTGGACCACCCCGTCCGCGGCCTCTGGGCGGGCGTCGATCGCGACGTGGGACAGGACGAGACGGCTGCCGGGCGCCATGGCCCGGCGCAGGGTGGCGATGATGCCCAGGGGGTCGTCCGCGTCGGGGACGAAATGCATGATCGCCAGCAGGAGGATCCCCACCGGCCGGTCGAAGTCGATCGCCGCGCGCACGTCCGGGTGCCCCAGGATCTCCGCGGGGCGGCGCACGTCTCCCTCGACGATGGTCACGTTCTCGTTCTTGCCGAGGATCGCCCTGCCGTGGACCAGGACGGTCGGGTCGTTGTCGACGTAGACGACCCGCGCTCCCGGAGCGACCTGGTGCACGTTGTTCTGGGTGGGCAGCCCGGCGCCGATGTCGAGGAACTGGTCGATGCCCGACTCCGCGAGCAGGCCGACCGTACGGCCCAGGAACGCGCGGTTGGCGCGGGCACTGTGCCGGATCTCGGGGATGATCTCCAGGGCCTTCTCCGCCGCCTGCCGATCGGCGGGGAAATTGTCCTTACCTCCCAAGTAGTAGTCGTACATGCGCGCGACGTTAGGAATGTGCGTTTGGACACCCTTGGGTATCTGGTTGGTCACGTGCCGCTCCCGGATAATGACATTTCCAGAATTGCGTCGATCATAGCCAGTCGGACCATTGGAGAAGCCCTTACACAGCTGGAAAGATCTCGGCATGGCCGCCTCCCCCTCACGCCGTGTGCTCGGTCTCCAGCTCGCCGACGGCATCGGCCGCGGCAACATGTGGGCCTGCCTGTCCATGGCGTTCGCCTCGACCGTGATCATCTCTTTCCTGCCCGCCGCGCAGCCGTACATCCTGGGCGGCGTCCTCGGCGTGGACAGCGCCGACCAGGGCAAGGCCGTCGGCCTCCTGGGCGTGGCCGCCGAGATCGCGATGATCGCCAGCCTGGCCTGGTACGGGGCGCTGGCCGACCGGCACGGCCGCAGGCCCGTCGTGGTGGCCGGGTTCGCGCTGTGCGCGCTGGGCGTCGCCCTCTTCCCGTTCGCCGCGAACACCACCGTGCTCGTCGCGCTGCGCGTGATCTTCGCCCTCGGCGTGGCCGCGCTCAGCGCGATGCTGTCCACGGTGGCGATCGACTACGTCCGCGACGGCTCCCGGGGCAAGTCGTACGGGATGATCGGCCTGTTCAGCGGGCTGGGCGCGATGCTCGCCGTGCTCGGCCTGGTCCGGCTGCCCAAGGTCTTCGAGGACTCGGGGATGGCCCCGCTCCCCGCCGCCCGCGCCTCGTTCCTGATCATCGCGGCGGCCGTCCTCGCGGTCGGCGCGCTGATGTGGTTCACCCTGTCGAAGGCCGCCGTCTCCGGGCCACCTGAGGGGTCCGCCGGACGCGTCCCGCTGTCCCGCCTGGTCAGGGAGGGCGTCGTGCTCGCCCGCGACCCCGGCGTGGCGCTGTCGTACGCGGCGGCGTTCGTCGCCCGCGCGGACCTCGCGGTGGTCGTGGGCTTCCTGTCCCTGTGGGTCGTCGACTACGCCACGGGCGAACGCGGCATGTCCGGCGCGGAGGCCCTGGCCCGCGCGGGGGCCGTGGTCGGTGTCGCGCAGACCGTGGCGGTGATCGCCGCCCCGCTGTTCGGCTGGCTGGGCGACCGCATGCGGCGCCAGGACGTGGTCATCCTCGCACAGGCCGTCGCGGCGCTGTCCTACCTGTCGACGCTGCTGGTCGACGACCCCCTCGGCTCCGGCATGATGCTGGTGGCCGTGCTCATCGGCCTGGGGGAGATCGCCGGGATCACCACCGCCGGGCCCCTCCTCGCCCAGCAGGCGCCCGCCGGGGTCCGCGGTTCCGCCTACGGGGTGCAGACCCTCTGCGGCGCCGTCGGCATCCTCACCGTCTCCGCCCTGGGCGGCTTCCTCTACGACGCCTGGCGCCCGGCCGCGCCGTTCGTGGTGTCGGGCACGCTCGGCCTGCTCGTCGTCGTCTTCGGGCTGGTCGTACGGCGGCGTGTCACGCCCCTGCCGGAGAACCGGGAGAACGCGGGCGCCCCGGCCTGACCCGGCTCAGTTCTTGAGCGCGGTGCGAAGCCTGCCAAGGAGGGAGTCGCGGCCCTCCCGGGGCTTCTCCGGCTCGGGGACCGGGGCCGGGCTCTTGGGCGGCGCGGCCGGGACCCGGGCGGGGGCGGGCTTGGCGGCCAGAGGTTTGGGGTCGGCGGGCCAGAACTCCGACCGGCCGCCGCGCCGTACGCCGTGGGTGGCCTCGATCGACGCGGCGACGTCGTCCGCGCCGAGCAGCCTCGCCCGGCCCAATGCCTCGGTCCGCTCCAGCGTCGCCTCGCCGTCGGCGCCGAGATCGGCGACGACCATGCCCAGCCGGTTCTCCTGCATCACGCGGATCATCCGCTCCAGCGTGTCGCGTCCCAGCGGGACCGAGACCGGGCCCGTGTAGCGGAACGCGATCGGGGCGGGGGTGGCGGAGACCTCGTCGGCGAGGCGCACCCGCTCGTCGTGGGCGAAGTGCTCGCGCAGCAGCCGCAGGTCGAACAGGGGATCTTCCAGCACCGGCCTGCGCTCCCCGGACAGCTTCGACCACGGGGCGACCAGGGTGACGACCACGTCACCGAGCGACCCGTCGAGCGCCGCGCCCACCGCCTCGCGCACCCCCTCCTCGGGCCCGTCGGCGCGGAGCACCACCTCCACGTACGGGACCAGCCAGTGGCGGCCCCGGTCCTTGCGCAGGTCGCGGCGGAGCGGCACCCGCTGGGCCAGGTAGGGGGCGACGACCCGCACCGCCCGCTGCGGGTCGCGACGCTGGGCGGGAAGTCCCAGGTGGACGGCCTGGGCGGCCATGTCGGGCACGAAGACCACCCCGTGCGCGGCGAGCCGGTAGGCGAACTCGGTGTCCTCGCCCCGCAGCACCCCGGGATCCACCCCGCCCACGGCCCGGAAGATCTCGCGCCGCATCGACACCGTCGGCCCCGTGCACACGTGGTACGGGTTGCGGCTGGCCCGCAGGCCGTCGGTGCGGGAGATCGTCTGCTCGGTGGAGCTGGGCAGGGCGGCCGACAGGTCGAAGAGGGACTCCAGCGAGCCCGCGCGCACGCCCTCGTGGACCCGGACGGCCGTCAGCGCCGGTTCCTCGACGAACTTCTTCGCGCCGATCGTGACCAGGTATCCGGCCAGGTGGTGCCAGCGGGCCAGGGCCTCGATGTGCTCGCGGCAGACGACCATGTCGGCGTCGAGGCGCTGGATGATCCGCCCCTCCGCGAGGGCCGCGCCGGTGTTCACCGCGTGGGCGATGCCCCAGCCGGAGGAGCCCGCGGTCACGATCCTGGCGTTGCCCGGGGCGATCTCCGGCAGCCGCAGCGGCGGCTCGCTGCCGTCGTCGACCACGATCACCTCCATGAGGTGATCCGGGTAGGTCTGCGCGGCCAGGGCGGCGAGGGCCAGGTCGAGCCTGTGCTGCCCGCCGTGGGCCGGAATGATCACGCTCACCGGGAGCTCCGGATCCCACGCGCCGAGCGCGGGCGGGTCCAGGGGTGAGTAGTCGTTGTGCCGGATCGGCGGCAGGTCCGCCGCCGTGCCGCCCGTCATGATGCCGCACCCCTTGTCGTGTTCCCCGGCCGGTCAAGCCCTGTCAACCCTCGCAGACCCTACCCGGTGATCCTTAGAGTTCCCTGGAGACAGGACGCCCGGCCTGTCCATCTGGTGGACAGCGCATCCCGGAGCCGAGCCTGTTGCCCGTAGACTCGTTTCCCAATACCGCAGGTAGCACGCGCACGGACCGGCCGCGCGCGGTGAGGAGCAATCATGACCAGGGCGTGGCGTGGCCTCATCGAGGAGTACCGTGACCGACTTCCGGTGACCACGGCGACGCCCGTCGTCACACTCCTGGAGGGCGGCACCCCGCTCGTCCCGGCGAACCGGGTGTCGGCGCTCACCGGCTGCGAGGTCTACCTGAAGGTCGAGGGCCTCAACCCGACCGGAAGCTTCAAGGACCGTGGCATGACCATGGCCATCAGCAAGGCCGTCGAGGACGGGGCGAAGGCCGTCATCTGCGCCTCGACCGGCAACACCAGCGCCTCCGCCGCCGCCTACGCGGTCCGCGCGGGCCTGACCTGCGCCGTGCTGGTGCCCCGAGGCAAGATCGCGATGGGCAAGCTGGCCCAGGCGCTGGTCCACGGGGCCAGGCTGCTCCAGGTCGAGGGGTCCTTCGACGACTGCCTGGAGATGACCAGGAAGCTCTCGGAGAGCTACCCGATCGCGCTGGTCAACTCAGTGAACCCGTTCCGGCTCCAGGGCCAGAAGACCGCCGCCTTCGAGATCGTCGACGCGCTCGGGGACGCCCCCGACATCCACTGCATCCCGGTCGGCAACGCGGGCAACATCTCCGCGTACTGGATGGGCTACACCGAGTACGCCGGGGACGGCGTCGCGACGAGGACGCCGAGGATGTTCGGCTTCCAGGCCAGCGGCGCCGCGCCGATCGTCAACGGCGCGCCGGTGACCCACCCGCACACGATCGCCACCGCGATCCGCATCGGCAACCCCGCCTCGTGGCAGCTCGCCGAGGCCGCCCGCGACGAGTCCGGCGGGGTGATCCAGGCCGTCACCGACCGCCAGATCGCCGCCGCGTACAAGCTGCTCGCCCAGGAGGAGGGCGTGTTCGTCGAGCTCGCCTCCGCCGCGAGCGTGGCGGGCCTGCTCCAGGCGCACCAGCAGGGGCTGGTCGAGGCCGGGCAGCGCATCGTGTGCACGGTGACCGGAAACGGCCTCAAGGACCCCGACTGGGCCATCTCGGGCGCCCCCACGCCGGTGACGATCCCGATCGACGCGCACGCCGCGGCCACCGCCCTCGAACTCGCCTAGTGGACCCGCGCAGAGTGGATCTCGGAAGAGGCGACGCGCCCCCTGCGGGACCCCGATGACCGGCGGCACGGCGAGGGCGGCCGTCCGCGTCCCCGCGACGTCGGCCAACCTGGGCCCCGGGTTCGACACGCTGGGACTCGCCCTCGGCCTCCACGACGAGATCGAGGCCGAGATCCTCGACTCCCCGGGCGTCGACATCGCGGTCGAGGGCGAGGGCGCCGGTGAGCTCGACCTGGGCGAGGGACACCTCATCGTCACCACGATGCGCGCGACCTTCGACAGGATGGGCCTTCCGCAGCCGCGCGGCATCCGGCTGCGCTGTCTCAACCGGATCCCGCACGCCCGCGGCCTCGGCTCCTCCTCCGCGGCGATCTGCGCCGGAATCCTCGCCGCCCGCGCGCTGGCCCCGTACGCCCTCGGCCCCCGTCCCGGCGTCGAGCCGGTCGAGCTGACCGACGACGCCGTCTTCGCGCTGGCCACCGAGATCGAGGGCCATCCCGACAACGTGGCGCCGTGCCTGGCCGGTGGGCTCACCGTGGCGTGGACGGACGCCGGGGGCGTGCCGCACCTGGTGCGGCTGCCGCCCCACGAGGCCGTCAGGCCCGTGGTCCTCGTCCCCGCGCACCGGCTGTCCACCGAGGTCGCCCGGGGGCTGCTGCCCAAGGAGGTCCCGCACGCCGACGCCGCCGCGAACGCGGGCAGGGCCGCGCTGCTGGTCGCGGCGCTGACCGCCAGGCCCGAGCCCGGCTTGCTGCTGGCCGCCACGGAGGACCGCCTCCACCAGGACTACCGGGCCCCCGCCATGCCGGGGACCGCCGATCTGGTGCGACGGCTGCGCGGGGCGGGGGTCGCCGCGGTCGTCTCGGGAGCGGGACCCACGGTTCTTGCGTTTTCAACGGTGAATACGCAGGATTTGATCGCACCGGAAGTGGGTAATGACTGGCACATCCAGCCACTGGATGTCGAAACCAGGGGCGCCCGCGTCGTTTCTCTCGAGACACGCTGACGACTCTTCGACCTTCAGGGAATAGCTGTGTGCGCTGGTGATGTTAGGCTGATAGCCGCACCAGGTGCCCCGCGTTGGGTGCGTGCTTGTCAGCCACACATCGCTGCATCATGTCTCACCTGGTGAGACATGAGCGCCGCAGTGGCCTCCCCGAATCCGTCGCCTCCGAATGCTCCATATTTCGGTTGGGGCAACGAGAAGCGGCGTTTTAGGGGACATGCGCGTTCGATCTACCTCGACATCTGGTTGCCGGTAGCAATCCGGGGGGTGTCCTCCAAGTCCCACCGTCGGCGATTCTCGATGGTGACGGCCTGGATCCGCCCTTCTCCGACAGTGGCGGCGGCTCTCCATGGGCCGCCGAGGATCGCGACGTGCAACCCGACCCGGTCTGTCCCACCGGGTCGATCGCACCACCGGGACGATTGGCTGATCATGGCCACGCCCGACCCCTGGGAAGGACCCATTAGTGAGCGACACCACCGAACTCCTCTCCGACGTCACCGGCACGGCGCCGGCGTCCGACGACACCCCCACCCGCCCCGCGGCCAAGCCGCGCCGTCGCTCCGGCACCGGCCTTTCCGCCATGGTGCTGCCTGAGCTGCAGGCAATGGCCTCCGGCCTCGGCATCAGCGGGACCGGGCGGATGCGCAAGAGCCAGCTGATCGCGGCCATCCAGGAGAAGCAGGGCGTCTCCACCGAGAGCGCCCAGGCTCCCGCCGCCGTCAAGGAGACTCCTGCCGTGGCCGCCCCGGTCGTCGTGGCCGAGCCGGTCGCCGAGCGTCCGGCGCGCACCCGCAGGGAACGTTCCCGCCCCGTCGTGGCCGCCGAGCCCGTCGTGGAGCAGGCGCCCCCCGCCCCTGAGCCCGTGGCCGCCGTCGTCGCGCCCGAGCCCGTCGTGGAGCAGCAGACCATCGACACCGCCCCGGCCGAGGGCCGTGGCGAGCGCGGCGAGAGCCGTCGCGAGCGCGGTGAGCGCCGTGGCCGCAACAGCGAGCGCGGCGAGCGGGGCAACGATCGCCGCGAGCGTGGCGACAACCGCCCCGACAACCGGACGGACAGCCGTTCCGACAACCGGGCCGACCAGCGCGCCGCCGACCCCGGCCAGAACCGCGGTGAGCGGCTCAACGACCGTAACGACCGCCTCAACGACCGCGCCGAGCGGGCCAACGACCGGGGAGATCGCGGAGACCGTCTCAACGACCGCGGCGACCGTCTCAACGACCGTGGTGACCGGGGCGAGCGCGGCGACCGAGGCCCGCAGAACCGGGGCCCGCAGGACCGCAACGACCAGCACGGCGTGGGCGACGACGACGACCGCCGTGGCCGCCGGGGCCGGTTCCGCGAGCGCAACCGCCGGGGCCGCGAGCGCTTCGACAGCAACGAGCCCGTGGTGGGCGACGACGACGTCCTGATCCCGATCGCCGGAATCCTCGACATCCTCGACAACTACGCGTTCGTCAGGACCAGCGGTTACCTGCCGGGTTCCAACGACGTCTACGTCTCGCTGGCCCAGATCCGCCGCAACGGCCTGCGCAAGGGTGACGTCGTCACCGGCGCCGTCCGCCAGCCCCGCGACGGCGAGCGCCGCGAGAAGTTCAACGCGCTCGTCCGCCTCGACACGGTCAACGGCATGGACCCCGAGCAGGCGCGGCAGCGGCCCGACTTCAACAAGCTCGTGCCCCTCTACCCGCAGGAGCGCCTGCGCCTGGAGACCGAGCCGAACATCCTGACCACCAGGATCATCGACATGGTGGCGCCGATCGGCAAGGGCCAGCGCGGTCTCATCGTCTCCCCGCCCAAGGCGGGCAAGACGATGGTGCTCCAGTCGATCGCCAACGCGATCACCCGCAACAACCCCGAGTGCCACCTGATGGTCGTCCTGGTGGACGAGCGTCCGGAAGAGGTCACCGACATGCAGCGGTCGGTGAAGGGCGAGGTCATCCACTCGACCTTCGACCGCCCGGCCGAGGACCACACCACGGTCGCCGAGCTCGCCATCGAGCGCGCCAAGCGTCTGGTGGAGCTCGGCCACGACGTGGTCGTGCTGCTCGACTCGATCACGCGTCTGGGCCGCGCCTACAACCTGGCGGCCCCGGCCTCCGGCCGCATCCTGTCCGGTGGTGTCGACTCCACCGCGCTCTACCCGCCGAAGCGTTTCTTCGGCGCCGCCCGCAACATCGAGAACGGCGGCTCGCTGACGATCCTCGCCACCGCGCTGGTCGAGACCGGCTCCAAGATGGACGAGGTCATCTTCGAGGAGTTCAAGGGCACGGGCAACCTGGAGCTCAAGCTCAACCGGCAGCTCGCCGACAAGCGGATCTTCCCCGCGGTGGACGTCGACGCGTCCGGCACCCGTAAGGAGGAGATCCTCATGGGCAAGGACGAGCTCCAGATCACCTGGAAGCTCCGCCGCGTGCTGCACGCCCTGGACATGCAGCAGGCCCTTGAGCTTCTCCTGGAGAAGATGAGGGAGACCAAGTCCAACGCGGAGTTCCTGCTCCAGGTGCAGAAGACGACGGTCAGCTCCGAGCGCGACTGATCATCCGCAGTACGTCGAACGCCCCGGCCCCTCCGGCCGGGGCGTTCGCGTTTCCCAAGTCCCTTGTGTGACAGTCCCTTGTGTGACCCCGGACTTCGGGATATCCCTACTTCAGGGCGCCTTCTCCTCCCGGCTCCCCAGGCCCACGCCCGCGGACGGCGTACGCGAAGACGGACGGGCGCGGGAGACGGCGGGGACGCCGGGGACGGCAGGGGTATCGGGGGCGCCGGGGACGCCGGAGACAGGGCACCGACGACAGAGGGGGCGCATGACGGCCGAGACGCTGGGAAGCGCGACCGTGGTCAGGACGCCGCTCAGGCGGCGCGTGCCGCTCGGGCCGAACGGCCCCTTGGGCATGCTCGTCGACCCGATGACCTGGCGGGCCGTCCCCTACCTGCTGGTGAGCATGTTCTACGGCCTCGCCTGCTTCGCGTTCCTCACGTCCGTGGTCCCGGCCTCCCTGGTGATGGTGGTCGTGTGGATCGGGCTGCCGCTGCTCGCCCTGACCATGCTGGCCTGGCGGGGCGCCGCGATGCTGGAGCGCCGGTTCCTGCGGCTGGCCTTCGGCGTCGAGATCCCCAGCCCCTACCGGCCCTCCGAGGGCGACAACCTGTTCCAGCGCTGGAAGGACATGTTCGTCGACCCCGCCACCTGGAAGGACCTGCTCTACCTCCTGCTGCTGCCGCCGATCGGGATCGCGGAGTTCACCGTCTCCGCGGTCCTGTGGATCCTCGGGCTGGGCCTGACGGCCGCGCCGCTGCCCCTGCTGCTGGCGGGGCAGCCGATGACGCCCGTCGCCGGGCTGCCGATCGACAGCGTGCCGAGGGTGCTGCTGTGCATGCTGGCCGGGGCCTGCTTTCTCCTCGCCGCCCTCTACGCGACCCGGGGGATGGCCTGGCTGCACGGCCTGCTCGGCGTGGCCCTGCTGGGGACGAGCGAGAAGAACCGGCTGGCCGCCCGCGCCGCCCACCTGAGGGCGAGCCGGGCCCGCGGGGTGGACGCGGCCGAGGCCGAGCGGCGCCGGATCGAGCGGGACCTGCACGACGGCGCCCAGCAGCGACTGCTGTCCGTGGCCATGGACCTGGGCCGGGCCCAGGCCAAACTGGACTCCGACCCCGACGCGGCCAGGGAGCTCCTCGCCCAGGCGCACCGGGGCACCAAGGCCGCCATCGCCGAGCTGCGCGACCTCGCCAGGGGCATCTACCCGGCGATCCTCACCGACCGGGGGCTGAGCGCGGCCCTGTCGTCGCTCGCCGCGCGCGCCCCCGTACGGGTGGGCCTGTCGGTGGAGGTCTCCCACCGCCCCCCGCCCGCGGTGGAGAGCATCGCGTACTTCGTCGTGGCCGAGTGCCTGAGCAACCTGGCCAAGCACTCCGAGGCCACCGAGGCGTTCGTCCGGGTCAGCCGCCGGGGGCAGCGGGTGATCGTCGAGGTCTACGACAACGGGATCGGCGCCGCCGTGCCCCGGCCCGGCAGCGGCCTCGCCGGGCTGGCCGACCGGGCGGCGACCATCGACGGCACCCTGAGCGTCGACAGCCCGCTGGGCGGCCCCACGATGATCAGGGCGGAGTTGCCCTGCGAATGGTGACAACGTGGGACCCATGCGAGTGGTGATCGCCGAGGATTCGGTGCTGTTGCGCGAGGGGCTGGCCAGGCTGCTGGCCGACGGGGGCATCGAGACCGTCGGGGTGGCGGGCGACGGCCCCGGGCTGGTGACGGCGGTCGACGAGCACGATCCTGACCTGGCCGTCGTCGACGTGCGGATGCCGCCCACCCACACCGACGAGGGGCTGCGCGCCGCCCTGGAGGCCAGGTCCAGGCGGCCGGGGCTGCCGATCCTCATCCTGTCGCAGTACGTCGAGGAGCAGTACGCCACGGAGCTCATCGGCGGCGGCGCCGCGGCGGTCGGCTACCTGCTCAAGGAGCGGATAGCCGACGTGGCCGAGTTTCTCGACGCCGTACGCCGGGTGGCCGCCGGGGGGACGGTCATCGACCCCGAGGTGATCGGACAGCTCCTGAGCCGCCAGCGCAGGGGCGATCCGCTGGAGTCCCTGACCGCCAGGGAGAGCGAGGCCCTGGCCCTGATGGCGGAGGGGCGCTCCAACACCGCGGTCGCCGGGCGGATGCTCGTCACCGAGGGCGCCGTGGAGAAGCACATCTCCAGCATCTTCGGCAAACTCGGGCTGGAGCCCGCCGCCGACGACCACCGCCGGGTCCTCGCCGTGCTGGCGTACCTGGGCAGGTGACGGCCTGGAGCCCCTGCTTCCTCGCGGGGGTGATCCCCTTGCGGATATCGCGCCCGGCAGGGGGTCGTGAGCATCCTGTGTCCGGTCAGGAGGCGCAGGTCACCGGGGCGGGGGAATGTCTTGTGGCCTGGGATGGTTGGAGGATCTGGCACACTGGTAGCCGAACCGTAGCGGTTCCGGTTCCCGCCCGCGCGCACCTCGGTGTGCTCAGCGCGCAAGCCCCCACAGGCGAGAGACAGTGGCGACCCGGCGACCGCGTTTTGGAGAGGAAAAGCGAAATGAAGCCCGATATTCACCCGGAGTACAACGCCACCCAGGTGACCTGCACCTGTGGTAACTCCTTCACCACCCGCAGCACCGCCAAGAACGGCGTGATCCACGCCGACGTGTGCTCCGCCTGCCACCCCTTCTACACGGGCAAGCAGAAGATCCTGGACACCGGCGGCCGGGTGGCGCGCTTCGAGAAGCGCTTCGGCAAGAAGCCCGCGGGCCAGTAGCTCTCATCCCGGCGCCGGCTCGGATAACCCCTCGCGGGGTGCCCGGGTCGGCGTTCGTGGTGATGAGGCAGGCTTACCAGGGCTTTCAAGGAAGGACGCACGGTGAATCTCGACGAGCTGCTCAGTGAGTACGCCGAGCTGGAACTCAAGCTCGCCGACCCCTCCGTGCACGCCGACCAGAAGCAGGCACGCACCTTCGGCAGGCGCTACGCCGAGCTGACCCCGATCGTCGCCACCTACCGAGAGCTTGAGGGCGTCCGCTCCGACCTCGGCACGGCGAGGGAGCTGGCCTCGGAGGACGAGGGGTTCGCCGAGGAGGCCAAGGAGCTGGAGGCCCGGATTCCCGAGCTGGAGGAGAAGCTCAGGCACCTGCTCGTCCCGCGCGATCCCAACGATGACAAGGACATCATCATGGAGATCAAGGCGGGCGAGGGCGGCGAGGAGTCCGCCCTGTTCGCCGGAGACCTCCTGCGGATGTACCTGCGGTACGCCGAGCGGATCGGCTGGAAGACCGAGCTGATCGACGCCACCCACTCCGACCTGGGCGGTTACAAGGACGTCACGATCGCCCTGAAGGCCAGGGGCGACGAGGGCGTCTGGTCGAGGCTCAAGTTCGAGGGCGGCGTGCACCGCGTCCAGCGGGTCCCGGTCACCGAGTCGCAGGGGCGCATCCACACCAGCGCCGCCGGGGTGCTCGTCTACCCGGAGGCCGAGGATGTCGACGTCCAGATCGACCCGAACGACCTCCGCATCGACGTCTACCGCTCCAGCGGCCCCGGCGGCCAGAGCGTCAACACCACCGACTCGGCCGTGCGGATCACCCACGTCCCGACGGGCGTCGTCGCCTCCTGCCAGAACGAGAAGAGCCAGCTCCAGAACAAGGAGTCGGCCATGCGCATCCTGCGGGCCCGCCTCCAGGCGATCGCCGAGGAGGAGGCCAACGCCGCCGCCATGGCCGAGCGCAAGTCCCAGATCCGTACGGTCGACCGCTCCGAGCGCATCCGCACCTACAACTTTCCCGAGAACCGCATCTCCGACCACCGCGTCGGTTTCAAGGCCTACAACCTCGACCAGGTGCTCGACGGAGATCTCACGGCCGTCATCCAGTCCCTGCTCGACGCCGAGATGGCGGAGAAGCTCGCCGCCCATTCATAGAACGCGCCCATGACCTTTCTGCTGGACGAGATCGCCCTCGCCACCGCCCGGCTCGCCGAGGCAGGTGTGCCGTCGCCGCGCACCGACGCCGAGGAGATCGCCGCGTGTGTGCACGGCGTGCGCCGCGGCGAGCTGCACATGGTGAAGGACTCCGACTTCGACGCCCTGTTCTGGGAGGGCGTCGCCCGCAGGGAGTCCCGCGAGCCGCTCCAGCACATCACCGGGCGGGCCTACTTCCGCTACCTGTCCCTGGAGGTCGGGCCCGGCGTGTTCGTCCCGCGCCCGGAGACCGAGATCGTGGCGGGCTGGGCGATCGACCGGCTGCGGGAGATGGACGTCGCCTCGCCCGTGGTCGTGGACCTCGGCACCGGCTCGGCCGCCATCGCGCTGTCCATCGCCCAGGAGGTCGCGCTGGCCACCGTGCACGCGGTCGAGGTCGACCCGGGCGCCTACACCTGGGCCAAGCGCAACATCATCGAGCACGGCCAGGGCCGCGTCCACCTGCACCCGGAGGACCTGGCCGACGCCCTCTCCGAGCTGGACGGCCAGGTCGACCTGGTGATCTCCAACCCGCCCTACATCCCGCCGGGCGCGATCCCCCGCGACCCCGAGGTCCGCGACTACGACCCGCACCGCGCGCTGTACGGATCGGGCAGCGACGGCCTCGACGAGGTCAGGGCGGTCGAGCGGACCGCCAGGCGGCTGCTCCGCCCGGGAGGGTTCGTCGCGGTCGAGCACGCCGACCAGCAGGGCACCCCGGTCTATCTGATCTTCCCCGAGGAGAACGGCTGGCGCGACGTCCGCAGCCGCCAGGACCTGACTCGCAGGGACCGCTTCGTCACCGCTCGATTCGGCCAGGAATAGGATGCACGCCGTGAGCCGACGTTATGACTGTATGGATGCCGAGCAGCGAGCCACGGGCCTCATCGAGGCCGCCTCCGCCCTCCAGCGGGGGGAACTCGCGGTGCTCCCGACCGACACCGTCTACGGTGTCGGCGCCGACGCCTTCACGCCCGCCGCGGTCACCGCCCTGCTGAGCGCCAAGGGACGCGGCCGTGACATGCCGGTCCCCGTGCTGGTCGGGACCGTCCGGGCCGCCAACGCCCTGGTGGAGAACCTCGGCCCGTACGGCCAGGATCTCGTCGACGCCTTCTGGCCGGGCCCGCTCACGCTGATCTGCCGCGCGAACCGGTCGCTGTCGTGGGATCTCGGCGACGCCAAGGGCACCGTCGCCATCCGGATGCCGCTGCACGCGGTCGCCCTCGACCTGCTCAAGGAGACCGGCCCGCTCGCCGTCTCCAGCGCCAACCGCTCCGGTTCCCCCGCCGCCACCACCGCCGCCGACGCGGAGAAGCAGCTCGGCGACTCGGTGTCGGTCTATCTCGACGCGGGGCCGTGCGAGAGCGACGTACCCTCGACGATCCTCGACCTGACCACCGCGGTGCCCAGGCTGCTGCGGCGCGGGGCGATCAGCGTGGAGAAACTGCGCGGTGTGATCGGGTACGTCGCGACGGACACGGGCCCGGAGTCCCACTGATTACCGCATCCACGGCATATGCCGTGATCCATGCCATCTGATTATCACCGTGACGCCGGGCTGTCTCCCCGGTACCTTGAAGTGGGCCGACACTTCCTGGGAGACGTCCATGGGCAAGTTCGAAGGAATGGACCCCAAGCTGGTCCGCGATCTGTTGTCCGAGGTGCAGCGGGCCGCCGAGCAGATGCGGAACGTCGAGGGCAAGGTCTCGCAGATGTTGAGCGGGGCGGGCCTGTCCTCCCAGTCGACCCACAGACCCGTCCAGATCGCCGACGCGTGCGACGTGATGGTCCGCGACGTCTCCGCCCGCGTGGCGCTGCTGGAGAAGAAGGTCAACCAGAACGCGACCGCGCCCCCCACCGAGCCGAGGGCCGGAGACACGAAGCCCGAGACGGGCTCCCAGGGGGAGGGGGCGAAGCCGGAGACGGCCCCCCAGGGCGGCGCGAAGCCCGAGACGGGCTCCCAGGGCGACACGAAGCCGGAGACGGGCTCTCAGAACGGCGCGAAGCCCGAGACCGGTTCCCAGAACGGTGCGAAGCCCGAGGCCCCGAAGGCGGACGACCTCAAGCCCGCCGTCGGGGCGGACGACAAGCCCCGCGTCGGCGACCAGTCGGCCGAGACCACCCAGCGTGACGATCCCAAGGACTCCGCCAAGCCCGACGCCAAGCCTGACGGCAAGCCAGAGGCCAAGCCCGACAGCAAGCCCGAAGCCCCGAAGGCCGACGCTCCGAAGGGCGACGAGGCCAAGTCGCCGGAGGCGGGTTCGAAGGGCGACGAGACCTCCCCGAGGGACGATCGGAAGGAGACGCCGAAGCCCGAGGCGTCCGGAGCCGACGACCCGAAGCCGGATACGGGGTCGAAGGCCGACGAGACCTCCCCGCGCGAGGGGGAGAAGTCCAAAGAGACCACAAGCCGGGCGACAGCGCGCGGCCCCGCCGCTCCTTGATACCCATAGGAACAATTCGGCAGTTACTCGTGAAGTCGCGACGACCCGAGTAGATGAGTGCCG
>NZ_JBSZKT010000017.1:0-136270 GCF_055690525.1 Streptosporangium sp. H13245
TTCACCCGTGGACCTCACCGTGGACGTCTCGCTCTTCCCCCGGCACTGGAGCCGGGGCCGGCTCGTCCGCCTCGACGCCCTGGGGGCGGCGGGATACGCGCTCACGCTGCTGCTGTTCGGAGCCGGGCGCCTGGACCCGGCGGTGCCCGTGTGGGCGGAGCCGCTGGTCCTGGCCGGGATCGCCCTGCCGCTCGCGGTACGGCGGCTGTGGCCGCTCACCGTCTTCTGCGCCGTCTTCGCGATGTCGCTGGTGTCCCTCGCCCTCCTCGGCACGGTGCACGACAGGTTCGCGGCGGCGGCCTTCGCGATCTACATGGTGGCGCTCACCCGGCCCCGGCCCCGGTGGGAGCCCACGATCGTGATCGGCGCCTGCGGCGCGGTGGCCGTCCTGCTGCTGTCGGCGGTGGGCACCGCCGCCCCGGCGCCCGGCGTCGTCGGGCCGCTGCTGGTGGGGGTGGCGTTCCTGGGCGGCGCCTGGATCGCGGGCCGCGCCGTACGCGAGCGGCGGGCGTACGCGGCGCGGGAGGCCGAGCAGCTCGCGGGCCGGGCGGTGGCCGAGGAACGGCTGCGGATCGCCCGCGAGCTGCACGACGTGGTGGCGCACAGCATGAGCCTGATCGCGGTCAAGGCGGGCATCGCCAACCACGTCGCCGCCGTACGGCCCGAGGAGGCCACGGACGCCCTGCGCGTCATCGAGACCACGAGCAGGGGCGCCCTGGCCGAGATGCGCCAGCTGCTGGGAGTGCTCCGTTCCGACCTCGGCCCCTCCCCGGGCCTCGCGGATCTCACCGGCCTCGCGGAGCGGGCGTCGACGGCCGGGGTACGCGTCGAGCTGGACGTCCGGGCGACCGGCCTGCCCGAGGGGGTGGAGCTGTCGGTCTACCGGATCGTCCAGGAGGCGCTGACCAACGTCGTCAGGCACGCCGCCCCCGCCCGGTGCCGGGTCTCGGTCCGGACGTCCGGGAGCGAGGTCGGGGTCGAGGTCACCGACGACGGGCCCGGCGGGCGAGTGCCGCCCGGCGGGCCTGGACACGGGCTGATCGGGATGCGCGAGAGGGTGGTCATGTACGGCGGGAGCTTCACGGCCGGGCGCCGCCCGGAGGGCGGCTTCGCGATCTCGGCGCGCATACCGTACGAGGAGACACGCCTGCCGGACGGGAGGGCACGCGTGCCCGGCGGGGAGACGGCCGCCTCGCGGGAGGAGACGCGCGTGCCCGACGAAGCCGCGTCACGCGAGGAGGCGCGCGTGCCGGACGGGGAGGTCCCGTGATCCGGGTGCTCGTCGCGGACGACCAGGCGCTGCTGCGCGGGAGTTTCCGGGTGCTGGTGGACACCGCGCCCGACCTGGTGTCGGTCGGCGAGGCCGGGACGGGCGCCGAGGCGGTGGAGCTGGCGCGCGGTGAGTCACCGGACGTGGTGCTGATGGACGTGCGGATGCCGGAGATGGACGGCATCGAGGCGACCCGCCGCATCTGCGGCCCGGCGGGCGTCCCGGGGGTGCGGGTGCTCATGCTCACCACGTTCGACCTGGACGAGTACGTCTACGCGGCGCTGCGGGCCGGGGCCAGCGGCTTCCTGCTCAAGGACACCCCGCCGGGCGACCTGCTGACCGCGATCCGGGTGGTCGCCTCCGGCGAGGCGCTGCTCGCGCCGACGGTGACGCGCAGGCTCATCGCCGAGTTCTCCCGGCGTCCCGAACCGGCGCGCCCGGTGGCCCGCGAGCTCGACGGGGTCACCGGCCGGGAGCTCGACGTACTGACGCTCATCGCCAGGGGACTGTCCAACACGGAGATCGCCGATCGCCTGACCCTGAGCCTGGCGACCGTGAAAACGCACGTCGGCCGCCTGCTCGGCAAGCTCGGCGCCCGCGACCGGGCTCAGCTGGTCATCGTCGCCTACGAGACGAGCCTGGTCACGGCACGCCCGCCCCGTCCATAGCACCGCGTCACGCGTGGCCGCGCCCCTGACGCGGCGACATGCGCTCGGCAGGCGTCCGGCAGGCGTTCCGGACGTGCCGACCGGCCACTCCTGACCGCGCGGCACACCCCCGGAGGGCGTCCCGGACGCATCGGCCGCCCTGACATCGCGGCGCGCATCCGGAAGGCGTTCCGGGCACGCCGACCCGGCCCGGCAACCGGTCCCCCTGGATCCGGCGCCTAGCCCGTACGGCCGAGCCCGTACGACGGGGCGGCGGTGGATGCCTCGCGGGCGTCGATGAGCTCGTCCCAGTGTTCCCGTGCCCAGGCGCACGCGGCGTCCATCGGTTCGAGCATGCTGCGGCCGAGCGGCGTCAGCGCGTACTCGACCCGCTGCGCGGGATGGGCGGTGCGCGCGATCAGGCCGTCGCGCGCGAGCGCCCGGAGCGACTGCGTGAGCACCTTCGCGGTGATGCCGCGCAGGGGGATCCGAAGCTCGGAGAACCGCCGCGGGCCGTCTTCGAGACAGCGGATGATCATCCCTGCCCATTTGTCGCCGAACCGGATGGGCGTGAGATCGGACGGGCAGACCGGGTCGAACATCTCCGGATCGAGGGGCTCTGTCACCGCTCCACGGTAGCCGGTATCCCGTTGGTAACCACCTGTCCGGCTACCTTCCCAGCAGCGGTCGGCGATCGGGCCCGGCCCTGGACGCGAGGTGTTCGGATGAGCGAGATCATTGTTTTCGGTGCCGGTGGCAGGGCGGGCCGGGCGGCCGTCCACGAGGCCCTCCGGCGCGGTCACCGGGTCACCGCGGTCGTACGTGACCCGGCCAAGCACAGCGACCTTGCCAAACACGGCGACCTGGCCGGGCTCGGAAACCTGACCGGACACGGGGACCCCGCCGGGCACGGGGACCCCGCCGGGCACGGAAACCCGGCGGCGGGCGGCGTGCGGATCGTCGCGGGCGACGTCACGGACGCGGACGTCGTCGCGCGGCTCGCCAAGGGCCACGACGCCGCGATCAGTTCCGTCTACGATTTCGCCACGCCGCCCGACGTCTTCTTCGTCCGCGCCGCCCGCGCCCTGCTCGACGGGCTGGCGAGGGCCGGAGTGCCCAGGCTGCTGGCGGTCGGCCTGGCGTCGGTGCTGGAGACCGCGTCGGGGACGCTCCTCATGGACACGCCCGGCTACCCGCAGGAGTACCGGTCGTTCTACCTGGGGCACGCGGCCGGAAACGAGGTGCTGCGCACCGCCGCCACCGCGCTCGACTGGCTGGTCGTCAGCCCGGCCGGTGACTTCGACCACGACGGCACCCGTACCGGCCGCTACCGCACGGCCCCGGCCGATGCCGCCAGCCGTATCTCCTACGCCGACTTCGCGATCGCGCTGCTCGACGAGATCGACGGCCCCGCGCACCACCGCACGCACCTCGGCGTCGAGGAGGGCTGATGGAGGAGGAGATCGTCGACAGCCCGGACGACCGGGTGGCCCGGCACATCCGTCGTTTCGTCGAGACCGGCGGCCAGGCCAGGCCGGGCATGAACGACCTGCTGCTGACGACACGCGGCCGTAGGTCGGGCAAACTCCGCCGTACCGCCCTGGTGTACGCACGCGACGGCGACCACTACGTCCTCGCCGCGTCCAACGCCGGGGCGGACCGGCATCCGGCCTGGTACCTCAACCTGGTCGACACCCCCGACGCCACGGTCCAGATCGGCGCGGAGACGTTCGCCGTGCGCGCACGGACCGCCACGGCCGCGGAGAAGCCCCGGCTGTGGGGGCTCATGGTCGCGGCCATGCCCTCCTACCGGCGGTACCGGGAGGCGACCGGCCGGGACATCCCCCTGGTGGTCGTCGAGCGTACGGGGTGACGGCCCACCGGCGCGCCACGCCGCACCCGGGCGACACGGCGGGGGTGAACGGCGCACCGGCGCCCCGCGCCGCACCCGGGTGGTCAGCGGGTCTCGCCGGTCCCGGTCGCGCGTTCCAGGACCTCCAGGACGGTCCCGGCGAGCAGCGCGATCTTGTAGTGGTTGCGGGCCGCCGGGGCGCACCGGGCCGCGGCCAGCCCGGCGGCCCGGTCGAGGGGTTCGCCCGCCACGAGCGCCTCCTCGACCTCGGGCAGGCGTACGGGGACGCGGGCGACACCCCCCACGGCCACCCTGGCGAAGGTGATCCTCCCGTCGTCGGCGACCAGCCGGGCCGCCGCCTCCACCAGCGGCCACTCGGCCTCGGACCTGCCGATCGCCCGGTGGTAGGCGCCCCGCTCCCCCGGCACCGGCGGCGGCAGGACGACGGAGAGAAGGATCTCCCCCGGAGGCAGCAGGTGGTCGCGGGACGGGTCCGAGCCGTCCCCGTACAGGTCGGCGATCGGGAACGGGGCCCTGCCGTGCGCTTCGGCGGAGGCGTCGCAGGCGAGCAGGGCGACCGCCAGTGACGACGGGTGCGGCGCGACGCACGGGCCGCTGTCGAGGATCGCGGCGTTCGGGGCGAGCCCGGCGCGGGCCGGGCAGTGGTCGCCGCCGTTCTGGTGGCAGGAGAAGGCCGGGTTGCGGAAGTACGCGCAGCGGTTGCGCTGCAGCAGGTTGCCCCCGACGGTGGCCACCTCCCGGATCTGGGGCGTGGCCAGACCCGACGCCGTCAGCGCCAGGCAGGGGTGGGCGGCACCGAGGCGCGCGTCGCGGGCCACCCGCGCGACCGTGGTCAGCGCGCCGATCCTGACGGAGCCGTCCGGCAGCCAGGTGACGTCCGACAGGTCGGGCAGGCCGCGCAGGTCCACGTGCGGCCCCGCCGCGCGGCGGCCCATCAGGTCGGTGCCTCCGGCGCGGAACTCGCCCCCGCGCCGCACGGCCTCGCCGAGGTCGCTGAGTACGGTCATCGAACACCTTCCAGTGTGAGGGCCCAGGAGCCGCGCTCCGAGGAGGAGACCGCCGGGAGAGCCTTTCCGAGAGGTCCGGCGCACATCCCCGAGGGGGAGAGCGTCGGACGCCCCTTTCCGAGGGGGCCGGGAGGCGCCTCCGGAGAGGAGGGCGTCGGCCTTCCCCTCCCGGAACGCCCGCGGCCCGGGGCCGGGTAACCCCCGCGCCCCGTGGCCAGATCCGGCCGAGGCTTCTGAGAGAGGATCAACGGGCGATCCCTTCGAGGAGCCGGTCGGGGCGGATGGGCAGGTCGTGGGGGCGCCAGCCGGTGGCGTTGTGGACGGCGTTGCCCACCGAGGCGGCGACGCCGACCGTGGAGATCTCCCCGACCCCGACGCCGTGCCCGTTGACGTGGTCCCACCCGTCGCGGTGGAAGTGCACGGTGATCTCGGGGGTGTCGCCGATGCCGGGGATGCGGTAGTCGTCGAGGTTCGCGGTCAGCACGGTTCCCGTCACCGGGTCGACCAGGCGCTCCTCGTACAGGGCGTAGCCGATGCCCTGCACGACGCCGCCCTCGCACTGGTTGCGCGCCAGCCGTTCGGCGTAGACGTGGCCCACCGCGATCCCGGCCCACACCCGCAGCGGCCTGACGACGCCCAGGCGGGTGTCGACCTCGACCTCGGTGACGTGGACGGAGCCGCTGAACCCCCGGCCGATCGCCATGCCGCTCACCGGGAACGGGGTGACGTAGCCGCGCCGGTCGCGGCGGCGCCCGCCGACCACTGTGGCGCCGTCGGTCACGCCCAGCTTCCGCAGGCGCAGCGCGGCGTCGCGCGCGGCGGGGCCCACCGAGGCCGTGGTGCGGCTGCCGATCGAGGGCGGCCCGTGCACGGTGCCCGTCCTGCCGACCTCGACGCGGACGCGTTCGGCGGGCAGCCCGAGCTCCTCGCGTACGACGCCGGCGATGACGGTGCGGACGCCGGTCCCGATGTCCTGGGTCGTGGTGCGGGCCACGACCACGTCGCCCTCGACGCGCAGCTCCACCTCCGTGGCGGGGTCGAGCATGTAGGCCCAGTTGGCGGCGGCCACCCCGACGCCCCGGCGGAAGCGGCCCGTCTGGGAGCCGGTACGGGGCCTGGTCGTCCACTCGGGCAGGGCCATGGCCAGGTCGTAGAGGGCGTGCCGTTTGCGGTTGCCGTCCCAGCGGCGGCGCAGCGCGATCGGGTCCTCGCCCCGGCGGTGGGCGGCCTCGTCCACGGCCTGCTCCAGCGCCCAGAGCATGGGCGGCGCCCCCGGCCCGCGGAACGGGGCGCCGGGCGGCTCGTTGGTGACCACGTCGTAGTCGCGGAGCCGCCGGGGCGCGGTGCCGTACATGAGGCGGGCCATCACCGCGACGGCCGACCCGATGGCCACGCCGCCGCGCCCGTGGACGTCCATGGTGAGGGCGGCGAGGTCGCCCCGGTCGTCGGTGAGGAGTTCGAGGGTGGTCCGGGTGCCGGGCCGGTTGCCCGCGTCGGTGAGCTCCTCGGCGCGGCTGAGCACCACGCGCACCGGCGCGCCGCAGGCCCGCGCGAGCTCGACGGCGGCGATCGTCTCCGTGCCGACACCGGCCTTGGCCCCGAAGCCGCCGCCGACGTGGTCGGTGACGACGTGGACCCGCCCGACGGGCAGGTTCCAGCGCTTGGCGGCCTGTTCGGCGGCCAGGCCCACGGTCTGGGTGGACAGGTACAGGCGCAGGTCGCCCTCGGCGTCCCAGTGGGCGACGCAGGCGTGCGGCTCCAGCGGGGTGTGGACCTGTACGGCGGTGGTGAACGTGCCGGTCACCAGGCGGGGGTCGGCGTCGCGCCTGGCGGCCTCGATCCGCTTGACGGCGGTGCGCCCGCGCCAGCTCGCCCTGGTGAAGGGGCCGCGTACGTTGCCGTCCCAGCCGCCGGGCAGTTCCATTCCCTCGCTGGAGCTGGGGACGTGCTTCCTGGCGGCCTCGTCGTAGACGGGCGGGGCGTCCGGCGCGTCGTCGAGCGCGGCGGGCATCGGGTCGTAGCCGATCCGCGCGGCCTCCGCGATCGCCAGCGCCTCGCGCAGGGTGGGGGCGGCGACGGCGGCGACGGGCTGGCCCGCGTAGCGGACGGTACGGTCCGGCGGCAGCAGGTCGACCACGTGGGCGGCGTCCACCGTGACCGAGGTGACGCGGGCGTGCGCCCTCGCCGAGCGGATGATCACCCCTTCCAGCTGGCCTTCGAGGCGCACGTCGGTCGTGTACCGGGCGCGGCCCGCGGCCTTGTCCATCGCCTCCACCCGGGCGGGCGTCCCCTCCGCGCCGTCGTGCTCCCCCCGGCAGGCGGCGGCGATCGCGGCGTAGATGCCCTCGTACGCGCCGCACCTGCACAGGTGACCGGCCAGGGCTGCGGCGATCCGCTCGCGCGGCGGCGCGACGTCGCCGTGCTCGGCGCGCCAGGCGTCGACGAAGGCCGCGCCCTCGACCGCGAACCCGGGCGTGCAGTAGCCGCACTGCAGGCCGTCGTGGACCGCGAGCGCCCGCTGGACGGGGTGGTCGAGGCCCTCGGCGGTGGTGATCTCGCGGTCCTCCAGCGCGGCGGACGGCAGCAGGCAGCTCGCCTGGGGCACGTCGTCCACCATGACCGTGCACGCGCCGCAGACCCCGGTGCGGCAGGCGGCCTTGGCGCCGGTCAGGCCGAGCCCGTCGCGCAGGACGTCCACGGCGGATTCGTCGGGGCCGGCGTCCACCGTGGCGGGCAGCCCGTTCACCGTGATCTTCATAGCACTCCAGTTGACGTCGTCAACATCTTGTTGACAGTGTCAACCCGATACGTTGACGTTGTCAACACGGGACGCCGGGGAAAGGGACCCACATGGTGGACGACACCAGGACCCGCCTGGTCGAGAGCGCGCTGAGACTGCTGCGCGAGGGGGGCCTCGACGCGGTGACGCTGCGCGCCGTCGGCGACCGGGCCGGCCTGTCCCGTACGGCCCCCTACCGGCACTTCACCGACAAGACCGCGCTGCTGGCGGCGCTCGCCGTCCGGGTCATCGGCGACCTCAGCGCGCACGTCGCCGCCGCGGTCCTGGAGGGCGCGGGCCCGCGCGACCGGCTGCGGGCCTTCTACCTGAGCTACGTCGAGTACGCCACCACGCACCGCGAGGAGTACCGGCTGGTGTTCGCCTCGGAGTTCCTCGCCGGGAACCACCCCGAGCTGGAGACGGCGATCGACCAGGTGATGACCGCGCTCGGCATGGAGGGCCCCGGGGACGGACCGGCGCCCAAGGCCCGGGTGATGGCCCTGCTCTCCACCGCCCACGGCCTCGCGGAGCTCGCGGTGGCGGGACAGTTCGCGCACAAGGGGGTCGGGTACGAGGACATCGTCGACGTCCTCGTGAACCCCGACGGCGAGCGGTAACAACGGCCGGGGTCCCCGGGCCGCCACCACGGAAAGAGCGCGGGACTCGTGTTCCCACGACCGCGTCCTCCGAGGCTCGTGAATCCCGACCCGCCCGGTGCCCCCCACGACCGCGTCCTCCGGGCCGCCGTCACGGGAAGGGCGCGGGACTCGTGAACCCCGGCCCGCCCGGTCACCGGCCGGTGCCCTCCATGACCGCGTCCTTCGGGTCGCCGTCGTGGAGAGCGCCCGGCGGGGAGAGCTCGGCGGCCCTCGCCACGTTGCGCAGCATCGGCCCGAAGATCAGGCCGTGGAAGGGCGCGACCGCCCACCAGTAGAGGTGCCCGGCCAGGCCCCGGGGGTGGAAGATCGCCCGCTGGCCGTAGACGGTCTCCCCCCGGTGCGTGAGCACCCGCATCTCCAGCCAGGCGAGGCCGGGCAGGCGCATCTCCGCGCGCAGCCGCAGCAGGCGCCCCGGCTCGACCTCCTCGACCCGCCAGAAGTCGACCGAGTCGCCCACCCACAGCCGCCGGGGGTCACGGCGCCCCCTGCGCAGGCCCACGCCGCCGACCAGCCGGTCGAGGAGGCCGCGCAGGCTCCAGGCCAGGGGCAGGGAGTACCAGCCCACCTCGCCGCCGACGGCCTCGACGACCCTCCACAGGGCCTCCGGTGAGGCGTCGACCCGGCGGGCCCGCGCGTCGACGTACAGGCTGCCGCCCGCCCAGTCGGGGTCGGTGGGCAGCGGGTCGCTCGGCGCGCCGGGGGTGGAGGCCGAGGACCAGCGGGTGATGACCTTGGCCTCCTTGATGCGCTGGAGGGCGAGCTCGATCGCCCTCCTCAGCCCGACCAGGCCGCCGGGCGGGTCCTCGACGTAGCGGGCGATGTCGTGCTCGCCGCAGACGGCCTCGTTGCGCAGCGACTCCACCAGCGGGCGGGCCAGGCTCGCCGGGACCGGGGTGACCAGCCCCACCCAGTGGCTCGACAGGCCGGGGCTGAGCACCGGGACCGGGATGATCAGCCGCCTGGGCAGCCCGGCGACGTCGGCGTAGACCCGCATCATGTCGGCGTAGGTGAGCACGTCGGGGCCGCCGATGTCGAAGGAGCGGTTCACCTCCTCCTCGACGGAGGCCCAGGCCACGAGGTAGCGCAGCACGTCGCGGATCGCGATGGGCTGCGTCCTGGTACCGACCCAGCGCGGCGTCGTCATCACCGGCAGCCGCTCGGTGAGGTGGCGCAGCATCTCGAAGGAGGCCGAGCCCGACCCGATGACGACCGCGGCCCGCAGCACCACCGCGGGCACCGAGGAGCTCAGGAAGATCTCCCCCACCTCGACGCGGGAGCGCATGTGCGGCGAGAGCCTCTCGTCCGGGGCGAGGCCGCCGAGGTAGACGACGCGGCGGACCCCCGCGCGCTCGCAGGCGGCGGCGAAGGTGGTGGCCGCCTCGCGGTCGGCGGCGGCGAAGTCGCTTCCCCCGCCCATGGTGTGGATCAGGTAGTAGACCACGTCGACGTCCCGCAGGGCCTCGGCCGCCCGCTCCGCGTCGGCCGCGTCCGCCTGGGCGACCTCGACCCGGGAGGCCCACGGCTGGTCCCTCAGGCGACCGGCCGACCTCACCATGCAGCGGACCTCATGCCCGGCGTCCAGCAGCTCGGGGACGAGGCGCCCCCCGATGTATCCGGTCGCGCCGGTCACGAGACATCTCATTCAAACATCTTCGTACGGCGCCGCCCGGCGGTTGCGGCCGGGCCTCGTCAGGAGCCCGCGACCCCGTGGTCACGGGGTTTCCTCGCCCCCTCGGCTCCGGGGGCGCGGCGTGTCTCCGGGCCGCCGTCTCCAGCTCGCCGTTCCCGGCTCGTCGTCCCTGGCTCGCCGTTCCCGGCCTCGTCGTCCGTCGTTCCCGGCTCAGAGCCGCCGCTGGAACTCCTCGCGGATCCCCAGGAGGATCTCGCGGGTGCGGGTGACCGGCTCGGCCTCAATGCACAGGCGCTCCATGACCTCCAGGTAGCTGTCGACGTCGTCGCGCTTCTCCAGGTAGACGGCGCTGGTGAGCTGCTCCATGTAGACGACGTCGGGCAGGTCGGGCTGGGAGAACCGCAGGATGCTGAAGGGCCCTCCGGCCGCGGCGTGGCCGCCGACGCTGAAGGGCACGATCTGGACGGTCACGTTGGGCAGTTCGAGCGCCCGCAGGATGTGGTCGATCTGCTCGCACATCGCCTGGACCCCGCCGAGCGGGCGGCGCAGCACGGCCTCGTCCAGCACAGCCCACAGGTGGGGCGGGTCCGGGCGGCGCAGCAGCCGCTGGCGCGCCATGCGCAGCTTCACCCTGCGGTCCAGCTCGGCGGGGGAGGCCGAGGGGAAGCCCAGCTGGACGACGGCCCGCGCGTAGCCCTCGCTCTGCAGCAGGCCGGGCACGAACTGGACCTCGTAGTTGCGGATGCCGGTGGCCGACTCCTCCAGGCCCACGTACGTCTCGAACCAGGAGGGCAGCACGTCGTTGTAGTTGTGCCACCAGCCGGTGAGGTTGGCCTTCTCCACGAGGGACAGCAGCGGCTCACGCTCGGCGTCGCTGGTCACCCCGTACAGGGTGAGCAGGTCGGCCACGTCCCTGATCCGGAAGCTGACCCTGCCGAGCTCCATGCGGCTGACCTTGGAGTGCGAGGCGCGGATGGAGTGCCCCGCCTCCTCCAGCGTGATGCCACGCTGCTCGCGCAGGCGGCGAAGCTGCGCGCCCAGGACGATCCGCAGCACGGTGGAGCTGCCCTGCGGCGCGGCCATCGGGGTCGGGCTGACCGGCCGGCCGTCGGCGTTAGGTGTGATCATCTGCAGTCCTTCGGGCGCGGAACGCGAGCCTCTGCCCACTCTTTGTGGCGAACGCGAGCCTTCACGGTACTCCGCTCGCCGCACCCAGACTATAGAGAATTTTATTTTTCAACCACAGCCCCAGGGCTCTCAGATGATCAGATCGTCGAACTCCCCGCCCTTCACGCCGCGGACGAAGTCGTCGGCCTCGCGGCGGGTGTAGATCAGCGCGGGCCCCTCGGGGTCGCGGGAGTTGCGCATCGCGACCCTGCCGTCGGGCAGTTCCGCGAGTTCCACGCAGTTGCCGCTGGGGTTGCTGAAGTGGCTCTTGCGCCAGACGATGCCGTCCATCAGGGCGGCCGACATGCCGTTGTACAGCTGGTTCATCCTCGCCTCTCACCGATTAGGGAGGGAAACAACTCCTTGAGCATAGAGCTTTTTGTGCAGATGCACGTGCATCTGTACTTGCCTATGCACATTACGGAAGGCAAGATAACTAGACGGATCAACCTCGCCATACGATCGCCCCCCTCCGCAAGGTCGCCGATGACTGGTTACCAAAGACATGAAGCCACACCCATCCGAGATGAGATCGGAGGGTGGGAACGGTGGTTGTCGATGCTTGATCACCTGCTCCCCCCCAGCGGTCTGCCCCCCTGGGCCGGTGAAGAGGGCCACGCCGGCCAGTTACAGATGGCCGTGCGCAGCCTTCGTTACGACCCGTGCGCGGCACGGACCGCCCGCGAGTTCACCACCAGGGCCCTGAGAGCCTGGGAGCTGGAGCCGCTGATCGACGACACCGGCGTCGTGGTCTCCGAACTCGTGACCAACGCCGTACGCCACGGCACGCGGGGTGTCCTGCACGCCCGCTCCTTCCCCGAGGTCAAGGTGATCCTCTGCCACACCGAGCGTTCGGTGCTGTGCGCGGTCACCGACCCCAGCGACCAGGGACCCTGCCTGCGCGAGCCCGACTACGAGGCGGAGAACGGCCGGGGACTCCTGCTGGTCGACGGCGTCAGCGAGACGTGGGGCTGGGCTCCGCTGGAGAGCCGGGGCAAGGCGGTCTGGGCGGCCTTCGCCCTGCCCCCGAGAGGGGAACGCCACCTGGAGGCCTGCCACTGACGAGCTGACGGCACGCGAAGACCTGGAAAGCCCGCCGCCGAACCCCGGAACCCGCCACCGGCGGGACCCGGGAGACCCGCCCCCGCCACCGGCGAGGGGGACGCGGAGCGGGTGCGAGCGGCCCAGTGCCCAAAAAGTGACATGAGCAGAAGGAGGCTCTGGCAGGAAATACAGCACAGTGTGAGCGGAAGGTCGATAATGTCCGCTGGAACCGCGCGGCTGGACGGAGGACATCATGGCGTCGCCACAACCTGAGCGCCTCAGGTTCGACCCCACGATCCCGAACGCGGGCCGGATAACCGACTACTTCCTGGGCGGCAAGGACAACTTCGCCGCCGACCGGGCCGCCGCCCAGGCGGCGCTCTCGATCGCCCCCGAGCTCCCCGCCATGTCGCAGGAGGGGCGCAGGTTCCTCGACCGCGCCGTACGGTTCCTGGTGAAGGCCGGTATCCGCCAGTTCGTCGACATCGGCTGCGGCCTGCCGACCCAGGGCAGCGTGCACCAGATCCTGCGCGGCATCGCGCCCGAGGCGCGGGTCGTCTACGTCGACAACGATCCGATGGTCGTCGTCCACGCCCAGGCCCTCCTGAAGGAGAACAGCCCGGCCACGGTCGTCGAGGCGGACCTGCGCGACCCGGAGCGGCTCCTGGCGCATCCCGGCCTCACCGGCCTGATCGACCTCGACGAGCCCGTGGCCGTCCTGATGTTCTCGATGCTGACCGACGTCTCCGACGACGTGCAGGCCCTGCAGTCCACGGCCGCCCTGCAGAAGGCCATCGCGCCGGGCAGCTACATGGCGCTCTCCCACGCGGTCTCGGACCTGCATCCCGAGAGGACGGCGCGGCTCGCGGCCCTCTTCCAGGACAGCGGGTCGATCACCGGCACCCGCCGCGCGAACCTGCGGACCAAGGCCGAGGTCGAGCTCTTCCTCGACGGGCTGAGGCCGGTCGAGCCGGGTGTCGTCTACATCCCCGAGTGGCGGCCGGAGGGCGCGACACCCCACCGGCCGGACTCCATCTGGGTCGTCGGCGGCGTTGCCCGCAAGGAATAGACTTTCTTGGGAAATAAGTACGTTTTCCATCATTAACAGTGCCTTGACATCTGTTCACCCAAGCTGCGGTTCCTTAGTGTCACAGGCGACGGAGGAGATGACACATGAGCGACGCGTCCCGGCGGCCGGGGGCGGGCCTGGACACCAGCGTTCCCAACATCGCCAGAATGAACGACTACTTCCTGGGCGGTAAGGACAACTTCGCCGCCGACCGTGAGGCGGCCGAGGAGGTGCTCGCCATCGCGCCCGAGATCAGGACCATGACGCACGAGGCCCAGGCGTTCCTGGGCCGGGTGGTGCGCTACCTCGTCGAGCAGGGCATGACCCAGTTCGTCGTCATCGGCTCCGGGCTGCCCAACCGGCGCAACGTCCATCAGGTGGCCCAGGAGATCGTGCCCGACACGCGCGTGGTCTACGTCTCCCACGACCCGGTGGTGCTCTCCCACGCCCGCGCCACGCTGGCCACCAACCCGTACACCACCGCCGTCGAGGGCGACGTCCTGCACCCCCGCGAGCTGCTCACCGACCCGGAGCTCCTGCGCCTGATCGACCTGGAGCTGCCGGTGGCCGTGCTGATCCTGTCGGCCCTGCAGTTCATCCCCGACGTGGACGACCCGCACAAGAGCGTGGCCATCCTTCGCGACGCGGTGCCGGTCGGCAGCCACTTCGGCATCGGCCACGTCGTCTTCGACAAGCGCTCGGAGGTGAAGGAGCAGCTGGTCGGGATCTTCCAGCGGGTCCTCGGCCGCACCGAGGACGCCTCGCGGCGCAGCGAGCAGGTGCTGCGCTTCTTCGACGGGCTGGAACTGGTCGACCCCGGCCTGGTCTACATCCGCCACTGGCGTCCCGACAATCCGCTCGCCGCGCAGGGCCGCGACAAGACGTGGACGATGGGCGGGGTGGCCCGCAAGGTCGAGGGCTGACGAGGGCCGGCGGTACCGGCCCCCGCCCGGGTGGTACGGCGGCTAGCCCGCGACCAGGAGGTCGTCGTCGCGCTCCACGGCCTCCAGGGAGAGCGTCTTGTAGCCGACCTCGTCGAACAGCACGGTGATCCGGTCGCTCTCCCTGCTCATCACCATCCCCGGGCCCCAGGCGCTGTGCCGCACCCTGGCGTGCATCGCGAAGGGCCCCTCGTCCCGGGCCCCGGCCGTGGCCTCCGGCTCGTCGGGCAGGCCCGCGCGGCAGGTGTCACAGGTCTCGCAGCCGCGCTCGCGCGGCTCGCCGAAGTACTCGAGCAGGAAGCGGCGGCGGCAGCCCGTGGTCTCCGCGTACGCGCGCATCATGTCGATCCGGGAGTCGTCGATGCGGCGCCGGGTGTCGTCCAGCTCGACGGCGCGCGCCACGGCCGCCTCGGGCGCGGGGCCGTCGGGCACCCGGCGCAGGTCGCCGTCCCCGGTGACCTCGATCGCGCTCGCCCGCTCCAGCAGGTTGACCAGCCGGGTGAGCCGGGTGGCGCCGACGTCGAGCAGGGTCCGCATCTCCCCCGCGGGTACGGTGCCGCCGTGCTCGTGCACCAGCGTGGCGACCCGCAGCAGGAGGTCCTCGTCGGCCCGTCCCCCGGCGAAGAACCTGCGCAGCCCAAGATCCTCGGAACGGTAGAACAGCACCGCGGCGGCGGGCTCGCCGTCCCGCCCGGCACGGCCGATCTCCTGGTAGTAGGAGTCCGGCGACTCCGGCGGGGCCGCGTGCAGCACGAACCGCACGTCCGGCTTGTCGATGCCCATGCCGAACGCCGAGGTCGCGACCACGACGTCCAGCTCGTCGTCGCGGAACATCTCGTGGATCCTGTGGCGCTCGGCCGCCTTCATGCCCGCGTGGTACGGCTCGGCCCTGCGACCGGCCTCGCGCAGCGCGGTGGCGTACTCCTCGGCGGCGCGGCGGGTGGCGACGTAGACCAGCCCGAGCCCGGAGCGGGACGCCGCGTCCTCCACCAGCGCCCGCCTCAGGTCCTCCTGGGTGACGAAACGGCGTACTTCCAGGTCGATGTTGGGCCGGTCGAAGCCCCGTACGATCTGGCGGACGTTTCTCAGGCCGAGGGCGGCGATGATCTCCTCGCGCACCGAGGGGGCGGCCGTGGCGGTCAGCGCCACCACCGGCGGATGTCCCAGCCGCTCGATGACCTGGCTCAGCCTCAGGTAGTCGGGCCGGAAGTCGTGGCCCCACGCCGACACGCAGTGCGCCTCGTCCACGGCGATCAGCGAGGGACGCGCGGCGCGCAGCCGCTCGACCGTCTCCGGTTTGGCGAGCTGCTCGGGTGAGAGGAACACGAACTCGGCCGTGCCCGCGCGTACGGCCTCCAGGGACGCCTCGCCACCGGACTGGGCGGAGTTGACCGCGACCGCCCCGCCCGCGTCGGTCTCGGCCAGCCCGGCGACCTGGTCGCGCTGGAGGGCGATGAGCGGCGAGACGACGACGGTGGGCCCGTCGAGCAGCAGTGCCGGTACCTGGTAGACGGCCGACTTGCCGCTGCCGGTGGGCATGACCACGAGGGCGTCGCCCCCGCCCAGCAGGTGACGCATGGCGTCGAGCTGTCCGGGCCGCAGGTCCCGCCAGCCGAAGACCTTGCGGGCCACCGCCCGCAGCCTTCGCGCCCTCGGCCCGAACCTGTCCTTGATGTTCATGCCCTCCGCCTTCCCGCCGTGTGACGGCCAGTTACCCGTGGATCGGGGCGCTAGTCGCACGACGCCCCCTTGATCACCGGAGAGCACGGGACGGGTATGGGCGGGCGGGTACGGGGACACGGGCGCGCTTCTTTCACGGACACGGGCCGGGGGCGCCCTCGCGCGGGACACCGGCGCTCCCTGCGGGCACGGGCGGGGAGCGCCCTCTGGGAACAGCGGGGAGCGCCCTCCGGGACAGGGGAGCGCCCTTCGCGGACACCGGTGAGGGGCACCCCCGGGGGCACCCCTCCTCCGGCCGGGTCACCACGGCGGCCCGCCGGGTGACCACGGCCTGTCAGGTCGCGGCACGACCTGTTACGGCAAGACCTGTCACGGCTCGGCCTGTCATGACACGACCTGCCGGGTCACGGCGTCCGCCGGGACCGTGGCGGCCGTCGCGGTCGTCGTGACCGCCACGGCCGTCACGGCCATCACGGCCGCCGCGTTCACCGCGTTCACCGTGTCCGCCGCGTTCACCTCGGTCACTTCGGCATGAGCACCGTGTCGACGAGGTAGACGACGGCGTTGGAGGTCTGGATGTTGCCGCAGAGGACCTTGGCGTCGTTGACGGTGAAGTCCTCGCCGGAGCCCTTGACGGTCAGCGTCCCTCCCTGCATCGTGGTCAGCTCACCGCTCGCCAGGTCCTCGGGAGTCTTCTTGCCCTCGACGACGTGGTAGGTCAGGACCTTGGTCAGCTCGGCCTTGTCGGCCAGGAGCTTGTCGAGCTGGTCCTTCGGAAGCTTGGCGAACGCGTCGTTGGTGGGCGCGAACACCGTGATGTCCTTGGCGGAGTTGAGCGTCTCGGTCAGGCCGGCCTGCTCGATCGCCTGGGCGAGCGTGGACAGGGCGGGGTTGGAGGCCGCGGCGGTGGCGACCGGCTGCGAGGCCATCTCGGCGAGGCTGCCCTCACCGCTCGCGGGCAGGGAGGCGCATCCGGCACCGAACGGCTCCGTCATCGCGCCCGAGGGCTCGGGCGACATGCTGTCCGAGGGCGCGGCACTCTCGCCGGGAACCATGGAGTCCGTGGGCGAGGCGCTGTCGGCCGGGATCGGTGTGGGAGAGATGATCCGCACGGGGGCGGCGACCGCCTGCGCGGCGGGGACGGCGGTCAGGGCGAGCACGGTCAGGGCCGATGCCAGAAGAGACTTCTGCTTCACGGTTATCTCCTTGATTGAGCGGATGAGCCATCCGGGTCCGTCGGCGGGTTCCCGAGCCACTCATGTCCTGCATTGGAGATCAATTCCCTGATATTTGGTGTCAAATGCCCCATTAGACGACTCTTGACCACATATCTCCTGAGAAAGAGGGCCATTTTCCATTCGGCAGGGCGTTAATTCGGGCGCGCCGTATCCCCGTAGAGTGGGAATCATGAGCCCGAAGATCGCGACCAACGAGGTCGTCTCCCGCGACCGGCTGCTGGATTTCCTCCGTGACCGCCACCGCGCGCTGGTCATCACGGCACGGCGCGACGGCAGGCCGCAGGCGTCCCCGGTGACCTGCGGCGTCGACGCCGAGGGCCGCATCGTGGTGTCCACCTACCCCGAGCGCGCCAAGACCTCCAACGCCCGCCGCGACTCCCAGGTGAGCGTCGTGGTCCTGTCGGACGACTGGGACGGCCCGTGGGTGCAGGTGGACGGCACGGCCGAGGTCCTCGACCTGCCGGAGGCCCTCGAACCGCTGGTCGACTACTACCGGTCCATCTCCGGCGAGCACCCCGACTGGGACGAGTATCGATCGGCCATGGCCCGGCAGGGCAAGTCGCTGCTGCGCGTCACCCCGGAGCGCTGGGGTCCCATCGCCACCGGCGGCTTCCCCGCCCGGCTGGCCTGAGGGCCGGTCACCTGAGCTGGCCCGGGGACCGTCACGGGCCCCGGACCGGCCTGAGCGCCACCCGCCCGGACCGGCCCGGGGCATCGTCACAGGCCGGTCAGGACAGCGCCGCCCGCCGGACCGGCCTGAGGACCGCCTGGACCGCCCGGGAACCGTCACGGGTCGGCCAGGACGGCGTCGGCCGCCCGGCGTCCCGAGACCAGGGCGCCCTGCTGCGAGCCGGTGTCGCGGTGGTCCCCGCACACGTACCGGCCCGGCGCGAAGCGCACCGGGCGCCGCAGCGGGAACGGCGGGACCATCGCGGGCAGCGCCTCCCCGACGGCGTACGTCGCCAGGTGCTCCCAGCCCGAGGTGTCGGTCCCGTAGATCTGCGACAGCCGCGCCCTGACCCGGGGCTCGTCCGCGTCGGAGAGGACCCCGAGCACCGACGTGGAGACCAGCGCCCGGCCGGGCGGGGCGTACTCGGGCGCGGCGTCGCTGATGACCAGGGTGTCGGTGATGTGGCCCTCCGCGTCGACGATCTGCGTGGGGTCGTCCATGGGCGAGCGGGACGCGGCGTGGTAGAAGGTCGTCACCGAGCGCATCGCCGGGATCTCCAGCCCCGGGTAGAGGGCGGCGGCCATCGCGGGGTCGGTGGCCACCACCACCGCGCGAGCCGGGATCGTCGCGCCCCCCGCCGTCTCCACCCCCTCCTCGGTCACGGCGATGACCGGGGTCTCCAGCATGATCGCCTCCGGGGGAAGGCGGGCGGCGAGCTGCCGGGTGATCTCCCCCATGCCGAGCGCGGGCACCCCGACCGTTCCCAGGGCGAAGGCACGCCAGACGAGGTGGAAGAAACGGCTGGAGGTCTCCAGCTCCCGCTCCAGGAGGACGCCCGACAGGAACGGGCGGATCAGCTTCTCGACCATCCTCGGCGAGATGCCCCAGTGCCGCAGTTCCTCGTGCGTGGTGCGCTCGCGCCCGTCGCGCAACCGGCTCACCGGCAGCAGGACGTCCCGCGCGGTCAGCGCCGCCAGGGCCGCCTTGTCGGCCGGGGAGCCCACGTCGGCCAGGAGCCCGCCGAGCACCTGGCCCGGATGGCGCCAGGGCAGCATGAGCCGTTCCCTGCGCCCCCTCTCGAAGGAGATCAGGCCGGACGGGATCGGGCGCAGGTCCAGGGCGACGACATCGAGGACCCGCGTGGCCTCCGGGTAGGCGGTGTTGAACACCTGGAAGCCGTGGTCCAGCCGGAAGCCGTCCACGACGTCCGTGCGTACCCGGCCGCCCACCTCGTCGGCCGCCTCGACGACGCGGACGTCCACTCCCGCCGAGCGCAACCGGAGGGCGCACGCGAGACCGGCGAGGCCCGCGCCGACGATGACCACTGTGCCCGACATATCCGGCATGACGTATCCCCCCGGGTCGACGGCGGCACAGAGTCCGTGTGGAGTCCGTGGAGTCCCCGGGTGAGGGGAGCCGCCGTCCATGTCTTCGAGAGACGGGCGCCGGGGGTTGCGCCCGCCTCTCCGTTCCCCGTACGGCCTACCCCAGCTTCACGGTGATCTCTCCCCCGAGCCGGAAACCCCCGGTCAGCTCCAAGTCGTCACCGCTCCAGAAGCGGCCGGGGTCGTACCAGTTCGGCCGCCGCCCTCCGGGCAGCAGCCCCATGGCCTCGTACGTGACCGCGACGACCTCGGCGCAGTAGGCGCTCTCCAGGGCGCTCTCCTCCGAGCCGCGCTTGAAGATCTTGGGCACCCGCCCCTTCATCCAGCGGCCGGCGAGCCTCGCCGTCGACGGGAAGGGCGTGCCGTCCAGCCGGGCGACGGTACGCAGGACGGCGTCCTCCATCTCGTGGGGGGCCTGCGGCTCCAGCTGCCTCAGCCAGCCGCGCTGGCCGTATCTGGTGGCCCAGACCGTGACCGCCTCCCGCAGGTCGTGCAGCTGGACGCCGCGCTGGTGGGTTCCCGACCACAGGTCGGGCAGGGAGCGGCCCAGCTCGGCGTGCCACATCAGGGGCGGCATGTCGTCGATGACGACCGACATGCCGACGTGGTTGACGGGGCTGTTCGTCATGGTCTGGATGGCTCGATCGGGCACCGTTCGACCGCGGAACAGCCACACGTCGCCGGTGCGGGTCAGGTTGACGGCCTCATCGAGGCTGATGCTCTTGCCGGACATTCCGATAGCGTAGGCACATGCGATGGTGGAAGATACTCGGTCTGGCAGGTGTGGCGGGCGTCGCGGCCACGGGAGTCGTGATCGCGCGGGCCGAGCGCCGCCGTCAGGCGTACACCCCGGACGAGATCCGCACCCGCCTCCGCGCCCGCCTGGAGGAGTCCTCGGCGGAGCCCTCCAAGGAGTCCTCGGACCCCGGCCTGAGGATCGTCGGCCCCGCCGACCAGGCCCCCTAGCTCCCGGTGCTCCCAGTGGGGCCGATCACCGGAGCCGCCCAGGCGACGGGCTCCGGTCGGCTCCGGCGAAAGGCTCCGGGCGGCTTGGGCGACGGGCTCCGGTCAGCTCCGGCGAGGGCTTTGGACAGCTTAGGCGACGGGCTTCGGGCGGCTTAAGCGACGGGTTCAGGAACCCCGCCCCTTCCGGGCACGGGACAGAGGTCCTGGCGGGGGTGGCAGTGCCCGGCTCCGCGCTCGTTCCCCTCACGTCCCCGTCCCCGCGTGATGGACAACCCGGACAGGTGACACCCGCGAGGGGCGGGCCGCGGGACGGCCCGGCCCCCGCGTTCTCGTGGTCAGCCGAAACGGATCGCGGCCGGGTCCCATCCCTCGGGCAGCGGAGCGGGCACCGGGCAGGTGCTGCCGATCTCCACGAACTCGCCCCGCTCCGCGGACTCCGCGATGGCGATCATCGTGTCGAGGACGTGCAGGCCCAGCTCGCCGGTGGTCCGGTGCGGCCTTCCCTCGCGGATGGCCTGGGCCATGTCGAGCACGCCCAGGCCGCGACCGGCCTCGGTGCCCTTGGTGGGAACCGGTACCCACTCGTCCTCGTCGGCCCGGCGCAGCCGCACCTCGCCGCCGAAGGTGTTGGGGTCGGGCACCTCCATGGTCGCCTCGGTACCGGTGATCTCGACGAACCCGGCGCGGCGCAGCGGCGAGTCGAAGCTGAAGACCAGCGTGGCGGCCTGCCCCGCGGCGAACTCCAGGAGCGCGGTCGTGTGGGTGGGCACCGCCACGGGAAAACGCGTCCCGGCCCTGGGTCCCGAGCCGACGACCCGCTCGTCCCTGGCCCTGCGGCCGACCGCGGCCACCCGCGCCACCGGGCCGAAGAGGGTCACCAGGGTCGTCAGGTAGTAGGGGCCCATGTCGAACAGCGGCCCGCCCCCCGGCTGGAAGAAGAACTCGGGACTGGGATGCCACCCCTCGGGGCCCGGCGTCTGGAACAGGGTGAGCCCGGTGAGCGGGGTGCCGATCGCCCCTTCGGCGACGAGCCTGGCCGCGGTCTGCAGCCCGGCGCCCAGGAAGGTGTCGGGGGCACTGCCCAGCAGCACCCCGGCCGCCGTCGCGGCCTCGACGAGCCGCGCGCCGGACTCCCTGTCCACGGTGAACGGCTTCTCGTTGTAGACGTGCCGCCCGGCCAGGACGGCGGCGAGCGCCACCTCGGCGTGCGCGACCGGGATCGTGAGGTTGACCACCAGTTCCACGTCGGGGTGTGAGATCGCCTCCGCCGGGGAGGTCGCCACCGGCACGCCGTACCGCGCGGCGACCTCACCGGCGCGGTCCAGGTCGAGGTCGGCGCAGGCCACCACCCGTACGCCGGGGAAGGAGGTGAGGTTGCCCAGGTACTGGTGGCTGATGTTGCCGCAGCCGACGATCGCCACCCCGAGCGGACCGGTCACGGGCTCACCCGCCCGGCGGCGGCGAGACCGGTCAGGTAGGCGTGGCTGTCGGCGAGCGCCTGGAGCATGTCGGTGGCGCAGTGGTCGAGCTCCACGATCCGTACCGCGTCCGGTGTGGTGTTCAGCGCGTCCTCGATGGGCACCCGGCCGGAGCCGACGGCGGTCATCGGGCCCTCCTGGGTGGCGGGGCCGTCCTTGACGTGCAGGTGGCTCACCCGCTCGCCCAGCCGGGTCAGCAGCCCCGACGGGTCGACCCCGCCGGTCGCCGCCCAGTAGAGGTCGACCTCCAGCAGGATCGAGGGGTCCAGCAGCTCCGCCAGCACCTCCAGCGCGGGACGGCCGTCCACCCGCTGCTCCAGCTCCCACCAGTGGTTGTGGTATCCGAGCCGCAGCCCGTGGTCGGCCGCCTCGCGGGCCGCCTCGCCGATGTTCCTGGCCGCCAGTTCGACCCCCTCCCTGTCGGCGAACCACTCGGCGGGGGCGGCGGGCACGATGACGGTCTCCGCGCCGACCGTGACGGCCCCGGCCAGGGCTGCCGCGCGCCGCTCGTCGAGGAGTGGCGCGTGCACGCTGCACACCGAGAGCCCCGCCTCCTCCAGGTCCTCGCGCAGACCGCCCGGATCGAGGTGCACGTCGTACGGCTCGACCGCGCCGTACCCCATGTCGGCGATGCGGCGCAGCACGGCGCGGCGGTCGACGGCCGCCTGTTCGCGCACGGAGTACAGCTGGACGGCGAGTGGGCTCATCAGTTCTCCTTAGGCGTGGACACCTCCGCCTGCGGGCGGAGGAGAAAACGCGGCCCCCTACCCCGCGACGGGGAGGACCAGGGCAGCGGCGCCGTACAGGCCGGCGTCGCGTTCCAGGGAGGTACGTTCGACGGTCAGGCGGCGCAGGAAGGCGAGGCCCGCCCGCTTGGCGACCGCCTGGCGCAGCGGGGCGAGCAGGGTCTCCCCCGCGCCGGACACGCCGCCCCCGATGACGACGTCGTCGATGTCGAAGAGCGCCGCCGTGGTGAGGATCGCCACGGCCAGCGCGTCGGCCGCCCGCTGGAAGGCCAGCTCGGCGACGGGCACCCCGCGCGCGGCGTCGATCGAGAGCTCGCGGGCGTCCGGGCGCGCGCCGGAGGCGTCCCAGCCGTTCGCCAGCGCCCAGCGGACCATGCTCGGGCCGCTGGCGACCGTCTCCAGGCAGCCGATCGCCCCGCAGGGACAGAGCTCCCCGTCGCGGTCCACGGAGATGTGCCCGATGTGCCCGGCGTTTCCGGTCGGTCCCACGTACGGCACCCCGTCGAGGACCAGGCCCCCGCCCACGCCGGTGGAGACCACGATGCCCAGCAGGGCGCGGGAGCGCGAGTGGCCGCCCCGCCACCACTCCCCCAGGGCCATGCACTGCGCGTCTCCGGCGAGCGCGACCGGAAGGCCGGGAAGGAGCCCGCTCACCGCGCCGACCAGCGGGAACTCACGCCAGGCGGGGATGTTGACCGGGCTGACCGTACCGGCGACGGCGTCGAGGGGGCCCGCGGAGCCGATGCCGACCCCGGTCAGCTCTTCGGCACCGTCGGCGTCTCGGACATCTCGGATGTCCTGGACGAGCGAGACCAGGGTCGCCTCGGGGTCCGGGCCGACCGGCGTCTCCACCCTGCGCGTCACGGTCCCGTCCGGCCCGACCAGCGCCGCGGCGAACTTGGTACCGCCGATGTCGATCGCGAGGGCGGTCACCGGCCGGTCCGCCCGGCGTACCGGAGGGGGGTGGGGCGGCTGTACAAGGGGATCCTCCGGTGATCGATGGCACAAAGGGTGCTTTTCCTAAGTGACCGGGCAAACAGGGTGAAGGTACGACGGCGATGACAACGTTGTCAACGGCCTACGGAGAGTGCGGAGCCACCGATTTCACCACCGGCTCCCCATGAGTTGTGCAGGCATATCCGTTTTAAGGGCAGATACGGTTAGCCCAGGTGTGATGTGAGGAGACTGCGATGACGCACGAACACGCGGGACAGCCCGCCAGGCCGTCCGACCTGGTCGACGTGGCCCGTCTGGTGACCTCCTACTACGCGCTGCGTCCCGACCCGGGCGAGGTCGGGCAGCGGGTGGCGTTCGGGACGTCGGGGCACCGGGGCTCCTCGCTGAACGTCGCGTTCAACGAGGACCACATCCTCGCGACCAGCCAGGCCATCGTGGAGTACCGGGCGGCGCAGGGGATCGACGGCCCGTTGTTCCTGGGCGCCGACAGCCACGCGCTGTCGGAACCGGCCCAGGTGTCGGCGCTGGAGGTCTTCGCGGCCAACGGGGTGACGGTCATGGTCGACAGCCGGGACGGCTACACCCCGACCCCCGCCGTCTCCCACGCGATCCTGGCCCACAACCGGGAACGCTCCTCGGGGCTGGCCGACGGCGTGGTGGTGACCCCCTCGCACAACCCGCCAGGCGACGGCGGCTTCAAGTACAACCCGCCGCACGGCGGCCCGGCCGACACCGACGCCACCTCCTGGATCCAGGACCGGGCCAACGCGCTGATCGCCGACGGCCTCAAGGAGGTCAGGCGGGTCCCGTACACCCGGGCGCTCGCCGCCGACACGACCGGCCGCTACGACTTCCTCGGCCACTACGTGGACGACCTGCCCTCGGTGCTGGACCTCGACGCCATCCGGCAGGCGGGGGTACGCGTGGGCGCCGACCCGCTGGGCGGGGCGAGCGTCGCGTACTGGGGGGAGATCGCCGAGCGGCACCGGCTGGACCTGACGGTGATCAACCCGCTGACCGATCCGACGTGGCGGTTCATGACGCTGGACTGGGACGGCAAGATCCGGATGGACTGCTCGTCGCCGTACGCGATGGCCTCGCTCATCGCCAACCGCGACGCCTTCGACGTCTCCACGGGCAACGACGCCGACGCCGACCGGCACGGCATCGTCACGCCGGACGGGGGGCTGATGAACCCCAACCACTACCTCGCCGTGGCGATCTCCTACCTCTACTCCCACCGGCCGGGCTGGCCCACCGGCGCCGGGGTCGGCAAGACGCTGGTGAGCAGCGGCATGATCGACCGGGTCGCCGCCGACCTGGGCAGGCGGCTGATGGAGGTCCCCGTCGGGTTCAAGTGGTTCGTACCGGGCCTGCTGGACGGCTCGCTGGGCTTCGGCGGCGAGGAGAGCGCCGGGGCGTCGTTCCTGCGGCGCGACGGCTCGGTGTGGACCACCGACAAGGACGGCCTGATCCTGGCGCTGCTCGCCTCGGAGATCATCGCGACCACCGGCCGCTCGCCGAGCGAGCACTACGGCGACCTCGTGGACAGGTTCGGCGACCCCGCCTACGCCCGCGTCGACGCCCCCGCGACCCGGGAGGAGAAGGCGGTGCTCGCCAAGCTCTCGGCCGAGCAGGTCACCGCGGGCAGCCTCGCCGGGGAGGAGATCACCCAGGTGCTGACCTCGGCCCCCGGCAACGGCGCCGCCCTCGGCGGGCTCAAGGTCTCCACCGAGAGCGCCTGGTTCGCCGCCCGCCCCTCGGGCACCGAGGACGTGTACAAGATCTACGCCGAGTCCTTCAAGGGCCCCGAGCACCTGCGGCAGGTCCAGCAGGAGGCACGCGACCTGGTCTCGGCGTCCCTGGGCTGACCGGTCCCGGGCCGACAGCGGCGCCGTACGAGACGCGACGACGCCGTACGACACGCGACCGGCGGGCACGTCCCGTGACGTGCCCGCCGGGAACCCGAGGACCGGCCCCGGTGAGAGCCGTACACCTGCGGCGGCACAACGCCTTGTTCAACCAGATGGTCCCGAGACGGAGCGGGCCCGGCCTCGGGCGAGGCGAGCGTGCTCTCGGACGGAACCCGGCCCGGCCTCAGGTGAACATGTGCCAGGCGGCGGGCAGGACTGTCCAGCGGCGCCGGGTGACCCGGCCGGTCAGCTCGCCGTCGGCGTTCACCGGGACGGGGGCGCCCTCCACGGTCACCTCCCGGCCGCGAGTGGTGATCACGTCGCGCAGGCCGGGATGGGTGCCCCGGCGCAGCCGGAGGGCGTAGCCGAGCCTGGCCAGCGGGCCGGTCGTCAGCGAGACGACGACGTCGGCCATGCCGTCGTCGGGCCTGGCCCGGGGGGCCAGCGGGGTACCGCCCCCGATGGTGACGCCGTTGCCGACCCCCACCATGAGCACCGGGCGCCCGTCGCCGACGGAGCGGCCGTCCACGGTGACGCGCAGCCGCCAGCCGGGGCTTCGCACGCCCGCGAGCAGCGCTCCCGCCGCGTACGCGAGCCGCCCGAGCACCGGTTTGAGCGGTGTGGCGTCCTCGGACGCCTCGGCGCCTATGCCGAGGTGGACCATGTTGACGACGACCCCGCCCTCGTCGTCCACCAGGAGGTCGAGCGGCCGGGGCCGTCCGGCGAGCACGACGCGGGCCGCCACCGGCGGGTCCAGCGGGATGCCCAGGCCCCGGGCGAAGTCGTTGCCGGTGCCCAGCGGGACGAGCCCCACCGTACGGGCGTCCAGCTCGCCGCGCCGGTGCAGGGTGGCGACGACCACGTGCAGCGTGCCGTCACCGCCCAGCACGACCACGTCCCTGCCGGGACAGGCGTCGAGCATCTCGTCCAGGTCCTTCTCACCGGCGGGCGCCTCGACCACGTCGGCACCGCCGCCGCGCAGCGTTTCGAGGGCCGCGGTCCTGGCCTCCTCGTCGGCGCTCCCCGCGCTCTCGTTGTAGATCGCCAGCAGCTCGGCCATGTCGTTCCTCCACGTGGTCGTCTTCACGGTCCCTGCCCACGGGAGTCGCGATCACGCGGGTCCCTGTCCATCCGCCACCAGCGCAGGGACACCCAGAGTCCGGTCGCGACACCGATCAGCGCGGCCAGGACGTACACCACGCGGATCGTCGTGTCCGAGGTGTAGCCGTTGCCCGCCACGAGGATGGCCATGAGCAGCGCGGCCAGCACCCCCACCCCCGCGCCCCCCGCGAGACCGAGCAGTCCCACCCTCAGGGCGCGTGACAGGCGGCCCACCGGCCGGGGCACCGGCGTCATGACGGACATGAGCCGGGCCACGACGAGGGCGGGATCGTCGTCGACCCCTCCGGCGACGAGCTGGACGGTCACCCCGCCCCGCTCGGGCTCGCTCAGGCAGATCCAGTGGCGTTCCTCAAGGAAGACGGTGGCGCCTCCCGCGCCGGGAACGGTCAGCCACAGGAACGGCGTGCCCTCGGGGAACGTCCTGACGCCGTGGCGGGCCATCGGGGCGTGCACGTCGAGCGCCGCGCCGAGGGCCCGCAGCGCCACCTCCTGGCCGGATCTCCCCATGGCTGCCTCCCTTCCCCATCCCTTCGTGGCGCACGACGCGGCGGTCGCCTCCCGGCGGGGGTTCCGGGTGACGGGCCGGGAGCGCCCGGAGGATCTGGGCCGTACGACGGTTCCCGAGAACCGGGCCCGAGGGCCCGGCGAGTGGCCGGGCGGATCTCACACGGCGGAGCCGCCGAGAGAACCGGCCCTGGCGAGGGAGGGGGAGCAGATCTCGTCCAGCACGTCGCGGAGCCGGGCGCGGTATCCCTGGTCGGCGAGCCTGCCTTCGGCGTCGAACCGGTCGGGGGCCGAGGAGACGGCCAGCTCGGCGCCGCACACCACCGCGCCCGCCGCGCCGAGGGCCCTGCGCAGCTGGATCTGCGTCCACATCCCCTCGTGGGCGCGCGGGCAGGCGGTCACCACGCCCACCGGCTTGCCCACCAGGACCGCGCCGCCGCGCGCGGAGGAGATCCAGTCGAGCGTGTGTCCCAGCTGCGCCGGGAGCGCGCTGTGCGCCGGCGCGGTGATCAGCGCGCCGTCCGCGGCGGAGAGGCGGTGCCACAGATCGGCCACCGGCCGCGGGAGCTCGCCGTCCTCGAAGGGCGGTACCTGTTCCAGGCCCCGCCAGATCTCGAAGTCCACCATCTCGGGCAGTTCACGCGCCGCCGCCTCCAGGAGCCTCCAGACGTACGCCCCCGGGCGAAGGCTTCCCGCGATCCCAACGATTCTCATCCCCGGCCCCATCTCTGTCGCCATGCCGCGACGCTACGAGTGGGGGAGATCCCGCCTTCGGTCGCGCGGTCGCGGCCGTCAGCGGGGGACTCCCCCGAACTCATCGACAAAAACCGCTACTCGACGCCATCGTGACGCGGAGAGAGAGGTTCGTTCGCGGTACGGGTCGAGCCACCCCGTTCACGAGTCCCGGAACGGCGATCACGCTTCCGCAGGTCGGCGCCGCGACGGCGGTACCGGCGAACCTCACGCTCCATCACATTCCGGGGCCTGCCCTCAGGAAGGGGGGACGAACATGATCAAGCGTATCGTTCGCGAAAAAGTCGGTTATTTCTCCCCCAAGAGCGGCGAGGACACTGGAACGGGGCCCCCTTCCCGCGCTATGGGCCCCAGACGGATGCGGGGAACCGCCCGGCCGGTAAGACCCTGGTAGGTGCAGGGAACCGCCCGGCGGGTGAAAGGGCTGTGGGCCCCGGGTAGGTGCAAAGAACGCCAGGCCGGTGAAAGGGCTACGGGCCCCGGACGGGTATGGGAAACCGCCCGGCCGATAAGACCCGGGCGGGTACGGGGAACCACCCGGCGGGTGAAAGGGCTACGGACGGACCTCGGGTAGATGTGGAGAACGCCCGGCCGGGGAAAGGGCTACGGGTCCCGGACAGGTGCGGGGAACCGTCCAGCCGGTAAGACTCGGGTGAGTACGGGGAAGCTCCCGGCCGGGGAAAGGACTGTGGGCCCCGGGCAGGTGCAAAGAACGCCAGGCCGGGGAAAGGGCTACGGGCCCCGGACGGGTATGGGGAACCGCCCGGCCGGTAAGACCCCGGTAAGTGCGGGGAACCGCTCGGCCGGGGAGGGAAAGGCGCCGACTCGCGCTACGGTGCCCCCGGGTAGGTGCGGGGAGCCGCCCGGTCGCTGACCCGCTTGAGCTCGAAGAACGCCTCCTCGGTGGCGAGCACCTTGAACGCGTCCCAGATCCGCCCGGCCCGCTCGCCGGTCGGGATCTCGCTGATGACGGGGCCGAACTGCCCGGCGTGCCCGTTCACCGAGATGGTCGGTACGCCGATCAGCGACTGCCTCTGCTCCCCGGCGGGCACCAGGGCGTGCGAGGCGTGGATCGCCTCGTCCCAGGTGCCGTCGGTCCTGGCGGCGAGCAGCTCGGCGGGCAGCCCGGCGTCGGCCAGGGCGGCGGCGATCACCGGTTCCAGGGCCCGCATCGCGGCCAGGCGGCTCGCGAGGCCGCCGTCCGCCGTCGTGTCGCGGGGGCGCCGGAACAGGCCGTCCTCCCCGTGGTAGCGGGTGCCGAGCGCGGTGTAGAGGTCGCCGACCGCCGCGTCCCCCGCCGCCGCGCGTGCCGCCGCGAACACCCGTATGGTGCCCCGGCCGAGCTCGACGATCTCGCGGTACTCCTCGGACATGTCCTGCTTCTCGTTGAGCACCGCCAGGCTCATCTCCCGCCAGTTGATCGTGATGGGGCGCACCTCGCGCACCTCCAGGATCCAGCGGGAGGTGATCCAGGCCCAGGGGCACCCGGGATCGAACCAGAAGTCGACCAGATCCTCGCTCATGGGAATCCTCTTTCCGTGGACGTCCCTCCCAGGATGGGACCTCAATCACGGTGGAGGTCAAGCGGGGGCGCCACCGGCGAGAGCCCGGACCATCGCGTGGTCCGGGCTGGACCCGTTCGCGCGTTGGAGGAGCGTGAGGACCTGGATCCGCTGGACACCGGATCGCCCGGCGGTCCGGGCTAGACCCGCTCGCGTGGGGAACGCTCCCGGACGAGGGGCAGCAGCAGCCTGTCCACCACATCCGCTATCTGCTCGTCGCTGCTCTTGGGCTGACCGCTGATGCAGTGGTACATGAGCATGGCGGGCCCGGCCGTCACGATCATCTCCTCGTCCGCCCCGGCCACCGTGGCGTGCCGCCGGACCAGCTCCAGGATGCGTTGCTGGCAGGGAACGGTGACCGTCTCCTGGAACAGGGCGCGCAGCGTCGCGGACTCCTCGCCCCCCGCCGCCGCCACCGCCTCGAAGGCGGCTCCCTTGGAGTCGAACAGCGTCTCGTTGAGGTAGGTGAGCAGGACCAGCAGGCCGTCCCGCAGGGAGGTGTCGGCGCCGATCTCGGGCGGCTCGGGGAGCAGGTCGCGCAGCGCGTCCTTGACCAGCTCCTCCTTGTTGCTCCAGCGGCGGTACAGGGCGGCCTTGCCGGTGCCGGCCGCCGCCGCGACCTTGTTGGTGCTGAGCCTCGCGTAACCGACGGTCCCCAGCTGCTCGATCACCGCGTCGAAGATGGCGCGGCGCAGGGCCTCTCCGCGCTTGCGGGACGCGGGGCGCACCGACGCCCCCGTCGGCACCGCCATCGGCCACCTTCCCCGGGACGTTGTCCAAATCCGTTGTCCGTCGAACTATAGGCGAACTATAGTGAACCAGCTGGTTCACTAAATCCCCCCGACACCCGGCACCCGTCACCAGTTCCCTGGAGGAACCATGCCGAGTTCACCCCGGAGCGTCGCCGACGCCAAGGGGACACCCGCCGCCACGATGGACCGCGCGTCCGCCCTGGCCCTGGCGGTCATCGTGTCCTGCGAGCTGACCCTGATGCTCGACGGCACGGTCATGAACGTCGCGCTCCCGGAGATCAGGGAGGGGCTCGGGTTCTCCCCCTCGGGGCTGTCCTGGGTCACCACCGGCTTCCTGCTCGCCTTCGGCGGGCTGTTGCCGCTCGGCGGGCGGGCGGGTGACATCCTCGGCAAGCGCCGGGTGTTCCTCGTCGGCACCTGCCTGTTCACCCTCGCCTCCCTGCTCGGCGGGCTGGCGACGAGCGCCGAGTGGCTCGTCGCGGCCCGTGTCCTGCAGGGCGCGGGCGCCGCGCTGGCCGGGCCGAGCACGCTCGCGCTGCTGATCACCAACTTCCAGGGCGCGCTGCAGGCCAGGGCGCTCGGCGTCTACTCCTCGGTGACCGCGTCGGCGATGACCCTCGGCCTGATCCTCGGCGGCGTCATCACCACCGCGCTGTCCTGGCACTGGGTGCTGTTCGTCAACGTCCCCATCGGCCTGGCCGTCGTGATCCTCGCGCCGAAGTACGTCGCCGAGTCCGAGCGGCAGCCCGGCAGGTTCGACCTGGCGGGCGCGGTGTGTTCTGTGGCCGGTCTGGTCGCCGTCGTCTTCGCGCTGGTACGCACCGCCGAGCACGGCTGGAGCGACCCGGCCTCGCTCGCGGTCCTGGCCACCGGGGTCGTGCTGCTCATCGCCTTCGTACTGGTGGAGAGCCGGGCCCGGCAGCCGATCATGCCGCTGCGCCTGTTCGCCGACCGGGGCAGGAGCGGGGCCTTCGCCGTCATGCTGCTGGTCCCCATGGTGACGCTGAGCATGCAGTTCCTCATCGTTCAGTTCCTCCAGGAGGTGCTGGCCTTCAGCCCGCTGCGGGCGGGTCTCGCCTTCCTGCCGATGGCGGCCGGAATGCTGCTCACCGCGCAGAATGCGGCGAGGGCGATCGGCAGGTTCGGCCTGAAGAGCACCAGCGTCATCGGCATGGTGCCGCTGCTGGCGGGCATCGGCTGGCTGACCCAGATCTCGGCGGGAACCGACTACCTCACCGGCGTGTTCGGGCCGATGCTGCTGGTCGGCGCCGGTATGGGCTTCGTGATCGTCCCGTCCAACATCATGATCATGTCCACCGTGGATCCCGCCGAGGCCGGCGCGGCCTCCGGCGTGCTGCAGACGGCGCTCATGACCGGCGCCTCGCTCGGGGTGGCGATCCTGTCCACCGTGTACGCGTCGGCGATCGGCGACGGCGCGCCGACGTCCGAGGCCATCGCGGAGGGCATGCGCGACGGGTTCCTGGTCAGCCTGGGCCTGGGGGGTGCCGCGCTCGCGGTGATCCTGCTGGTGATCAGGTCACCGAAACCCGCCGCGCCGGAACCCGCCGCCTGAGCCCGGTCCACACACGCGGAGGCGCCGTCCCGGCTCAGGCCCGGGAACGGGCCGCGATACCGTTCCACCTGTGACATGGGACGACGAGACCGAGAAGAGCGAACGGGCGACGGCGACCGGGACATCCCCCGGCGAGCCCTCCCGCGTGACCGTGCGCCCGATCACCGGCCACGACCGGGACGAGTTCCTCGAACTGTCCCGCGCCAGTGTCGGCCTGCACCATCCGTGGATGGCCCTGCCCACCACGACCGAGGAGTTCCACGCCCTCGTCACCCGGTACGACCGGCCCGACGAGGAGTGCCTGCTGCTCTGCGCGCGCGACACCGGATCCATCGTGGGCATGGTCAACATCAACAGCATCATCCGGGGACGCCTGCAGGCCGCCGCCGTCGCCTACGCGGCCTTCGCCTCCACCTCCGGCCGGGGCTACATGTCCGAGGGCCTCGGGCTGGTCCTGAGGTACGCCTTCGAGGACCTGCGGCTGCACCGGCTGGAAGCCCAGATCCAGCCCGGCAACGAGGCGTCCCTCAAGCTCGTCCGGCGGCTCGGTTTCCGGAAGGAGGGCTACTCGCCCGGCCTCCTGTTCATCGACGGCGCCTGGCGGGACCACGAGCGGTGGGCGATCACCGCGGAGCTGGCCGGCACCCGGCCGACGCCCCCGCATCCGACCCGGCCGGTCCGCTGAAGCGCCCCTGACCCCGGCCGGGCCGGGGGATCCCGGACCGGCCCGGCCCCTGACCACAAAACACCGAACCGCTGAACCGCCGAACCGCTTCGAGTCTCGACGGCCAGCGGTCCCGGGGTTCCCGGCCGTCGCCAGCGATTCGGCGAAATGGCGAGCCCCGGGGCTTCCGGCCGTCGAGATCCCGCTAGCCGGTCGACGCGGCGCGCCAGGTGGCGGAGACGAGCGTCTCCACGAGGCGTGGCGCGAGGGCCGCCGCCTGGGCGCGGATCTCCGGGATCGCCGTCGTCTCGTACAGGCTTCCGCGCAGCAGGGGGCCGAGCGTGAAGATCCTGTCGTCCGGGTCGCCCGTCGCGTCCAGGACCGCGCCGCCGGGGGCGGCGTCCAGCCCGAGCCGCAGCCGGTCGGGCCGGACCACGCCGTCGGCGACGAGACCGGCGAGCAGAGGATCACGGGTGATGTCGGCCCCGGGCCCGGTGGCGTTGACCAGCCAGCCGACGTCGAGCTCCCTGACGGCGCCGTCGGCGCTCACCTGGACGCGCAGCCCGCCGGGGCCCGGCGCGGCCCCGGCCAGCCCGCCGCGAAGCACGTGAAGGCGGCCGGTGGCCCGCAGGTCGGCGATCCTGGCGGCCGTGACGGGCGGGATCCGGTGCCGGTGGACCTCCCAGTAGCGGGCGGCCAGGCCCAGGAACCGCCTCTGCTCGTCCGGGGGGAGCCGGGTCCACAGCCTCTGGACCTGTGGCCGCAGGCCGTCGACCACGCCGTACCAGTCGCCGCCGTTGTCCCGCACCGCGCGGCGTACGGCGCGGAGCAGGTCACCGAGGCCCAGCGGCCCGTCCGGGATCGGCGTCGGGACCGGGGGCGGCACGGGCCGGGGGTGCGGGCGCGGCAGCAGCGCGTGCCGCGACACCGCGTAGATCACGGTCTCCGGGTGTGCCCTGGTCACGGTGACCGCCACGTCGACCATGGTCAGCCCGGTCCCGAGCACGAGCACCGGCGCGCCGTCGCGGATCCGGGCCAGCGCGCCCGGCGCCCACGGGTCGGCGACGTAGCCGGGGCTCGCGGCGTCCACGATCGGCGGCCGGGCGGACTGGTCGCGGTTGCCCAGGGCCAGGACGGCGGCCTCGGCGTCGATCTGGCCGCCGCCGGACAGGTGGACCCGCACCCCCCGGTCCCGGGTCAGGGCGCTCACCGTGCCGGTCACCCTGCGCACCACGCGGACGGGCCACTCCTCGGCACCGGCCAGCAGGTCGCGGAGGTAGCGGCCGTACGTCTGTCTCGGCAGGTAGTCGGACTCGGAGACGTCCAGCCCCTCGCCGAGGGCCCAGCGCAGCAGGTGGCCGGGGTCGTCGTCCAGCCCGCTCATCTTGTTGGTGCAGGCGTTGAGGAGGTGGTGCGGATCGGTGGTCGAGTACGCCTGTCCCAGCGCGTGTCTCCCGTACTGGTCGATCAGCACGACCTCCAGCGGCGTGTCGCGCGCCCGCGCCTCGCGAAGCAGGTGGACCGCCGCCAGAGTGCCGCTCGCGCCGCCGCCCACGACGGCGACCGTTGGGGAACCTGACACGTGACCCAGCATAACCCACTATTCCTGTAGGGTATATGGGATAACCAAAACGTGGACCGGTCTATCCACGATCCCGACGATACCGGCGACGACGCGCCCGGGGGTGGGCACGATCGGCCTCCGGTGACTCAGGGCTCCCCCGCTACCCCTGTCGCGGTGGTGAAACGCAGGCGGCGGGGGCCTTCGGCGAGAGGCTCCGGCAGCCTCAGCGGCCCGGCGCCGGGGGTGATCGCGCCGAGAACACGGGGGCCGGACGCGCCCGTGCAGCCGGGGACCGTCGCGGGCAGCCCGTGCGCCGTCAGCCAGCCGAAGAGCGAGAAGGCGATCGCCTCCTTGGCGTCGGCGGGGACACCCAGCTCGTCGCTCGGCACGACACGCGCGTCCCCGGCCCGCGCGGCCAGCATGGCCATCAGGACCGGGTTGCGCACCCCGCCGCCGGAGACGACCACCGTTTCGAGGCGGTGGCGCCGGATCTCCGCCGCGACGGTCTCGGCGGTGAGCGCGGCCAGCGTCGCCAGCAAATCGGGCAGGGCCAGCCCGTACGGCGACGCCCTCGCGGCCAGGTAACCGGGGTGGAACAGCTCCTTGCCGGTGCTCTTCGGCGGCGGCACCCGGTAGTACGGCTCGGCCAGCAGGTCCGCCAGCAGCTCCCGGTGCACCCGCCCCGAGGCGGCGAGGCGGCCGTCCTCGTCGTAGGGCGCTCCCGTGGCGGCCGACACCGCCGCGTCCATCAGCGCCGACGCCGGGCCGGTGTCGTAGGCCGTCCCGGCGTCCCGCACGGTCAGGTTCGCGATCCCGCCCAGGTTGAGCGCGCCGCTCGGCCCCGGCAGCCCGGCCAGGAGCAGCAGGTCGAGATAGGACACCAGCGGCGCGCCCTGACCACCGGCGGCCACGTCCCTGGCCCGCAGGTCGGAGACCACCGGCACCCCGGTCCGCTCGGCGATCCAGGCGGGCTGGCCCAGCTGCAGCGTGCCGCGCACCCGGCCCTCCTCCACCCAGTGGAACACCGTCTGCCCGTGCGAGCAGATGAGGTCCACCGGCCCGCACGCCTCGGCGGCGTCGGCGAACGCCTGGCCGATCAGGGTGTCGAGCCGGCACGCCTCGGCCATGTCGGCCGGATTCGGCGGCAGCGCGCCGGCGATGCGCTCGCGGAGCCGTCCCTCGTACGGCCGCGTGCCGGTGTGCTGGACGGCGCCGGTGAGCACGTCGCCGTCCGGGGACCAGTCCACGGTCGCGCTGTCGATCCCGTCGTGGGATGTTCCCGACATCAACCCCAGCACGCGCATGCCTACCCCGCGTTCCCCGGGTCCCGCCCGGCCTTCACCGCGCGGCGGCCGGTGCTGGGCGGGCTCAGGCGACCGGCCCGGTCGACGGCCACCGCGTGGTAGTAGGCGCCCGCGACGCCCGCAGGGTCCACCCAGCGCAGGTCACGGCGCGCGGGGAGGGTCGCGACCAGGTGCCGGGCGTCGGCGAGGTCCCCGGGCCCGGCCGGCCGGTCGAGCCGGAAGATCGCGTACTGGAACGGGACGTCCCGGCCGGTGGCCAGGACGCGCAGCTCGACGCCGCCGTCCACCCGGCGCGCGAGGGGGACGAGCGGGCGGGCCGGGGCCCGGCCCGAGGCGAGCCTGGGCAGCAGCGGGGGCAGCGCGGGACGGGTGTAGTGGCCGGTCACGACGGCGCTGATCGAGCCGATCCGGTCGGCGCGGACGTCGCCGGAGTTGTACCAGATGTCGCCGCCGACCTCGGGGTGGTCCTTGTTGAGGGTCAGGTGCCTGCTGAGCTCGTCGGGCCGGGACCACTCGGCGGGCTGGCCCGCCGCCCCTGCCTTGTAGGCCGCCTGGCCGATCCACAGCTGCGTGCCCGTGCCCGCCGCCACGTCGGACCACCAGGGGACCAGCTTGGCGTAGTCGGCGTTGGACTGGCCGATGTACCAGTAGAGCTGCGGCGCGATGTAGTCGAGCCAGCCCTTCTTGACCCAGCCGCGCGTGTCGGCGTGCAGGCTGTCGTAGGACTGGCTGCCGCTGGTCTCCGAGCCGAGGGGGTCGGTGGCCCGGTTGCGCCAGATGCCCGAGGGGCTGATGCCCCAGGCGATCTCGGGCTTGGCCCGCCGCACCCGCTGTTGCATCTCCCGGACGAGCAGGTCGACGTTCTCGCGCCGCCAGGCCGCGAGGTCGGGGAAGCCGCCGCCGTGGCGGGCGTAGGCCTCGCTGTCGTCGAAGGCGGTGGTGTTGACCGGGTAGAAGTAGTCGTCGAAGTGCAGGCCGTCGATGTCGTACCTGGTGACCGCGTCCATCATCGCGTCCTGCACGAACGCGCGGACCTCGGGCAGGCCGGGGTTGTAGTAGAGCTTGCCGCCGTAGGAGACGATCCAGCCGGGGTTCCTGCGGCCGGGGTGGTCGGGGTGCAGCAGGGCCGGGTCCGCCTGCATCGACACCCGGTAGGGGTTGAACCACGCGTGGAAGGCCAGGCCCCGCCGGTGCGTCTCGGTCACGAGGAAGGCCAGCGGGTCGTAGCCGGGGTCACCCCCCTGGACGCCGGTCAGGTACTGCGACCAGGGCTCGTACGGGGAGGGCCAGAAGGCGTCGGCAGTAGGCCTGATCTGCACGAACACCGCGTTGAGCCCCCTGGCCCGCGCCAGGTCGAGCCAGGCGACGTACTCGGCCCTCTGCTGCTCGGCGCTCAGCCCGGTCCTCGACGGCCAGTTGATGTTGACGACCGAGGCGATCCACATGCCGCGCATCTGGCGCAGCGGCGGCACCCCCTCGGCCCCGGTCTCGTACGAGATCCCGGTGGCGGCGGCGGCCGGGGCGCGGGCGGACAGGGGCACGGCGGTCGCCGCGGCGGCGAGGGCGAGGCCGCGCAGGACGGCTCTCCGGCTGGATGAACTCATGCGGACTCCAGGGGTGTTCGGCCCCGGGTGGCGGGCCGGGCGCCGCCGGGCCACCGCGAGGGCGGGCGCGGAGCGGGCGCGAAGGAACATGAGGAACATGACGCGAGGCGGGCACGGAGATGATCGCGAAGCCGGTCACGAGATCACCGGGTCACGGGTTTCTCGATCGCGAGAATGACAGAAAGCTACTTTGAAGGCAATGATAATGAAGAAAATTGTCATTGATGTGTAACCTGCCTTGAGACACCTTTCCCCCTTTCCCGGCCCGCCCGTCAGAAGACGCCTACCTCGATCAAGGTGACCGCATGCCCCACAGCAGCCCCGACCTGGCCCGGCTGGCCATGACCGTCCTCCAGCCGGGTTTCGACGGCACCGAGCCGCCCGGATGGCTGCTTCGCGCGCTCGGCGACGAGGGCCTCGGCGGGACGGTGCTGTTCGCCCGCAACCTCACCGGCCTCGGCCACACGGCCGATCTGGTCGCCCGGCTGCGCGCGGAGAACCCGGCCGCGGTGGTCGCGGTGGACGAGGAGGGCGGATCCGTCACCCGCCTGCAGGCCGCGCGGGGCAGCTCGTGGCCGGGCAACCGGGCGCTGGGCGTGGGGGACGACGTCGAGAGGACCCGGCTGGTCGCCCGGGAGATCGGCGGCCTCCTCGCCTCGGCCGACATCACCATCGACTACGCCCCGGTGGCCGACGTCAACGCCAACCCGGCCAACCCGGTGATCGGGGTCCGCTCCTTCGGTGCCGACCCCGAGCTGGTCTCCCGGCACACCGAGGCCTGGGTCTCCGGGCTCCAGGGGACCGGGGTGGCCGCCTGCGCCAAGCACTTCCCCGGCCACGGCGACACCCACACCGACTCCCACCACGCCCTGCCGACCGTGCACGCCTCCCCCGGACTCCTCGCCGAACGCGACCTGCCGCCCTTCCGTACGGCGGTGGCCGCCGGGGTCCGGGCCGTCATGTGCGGGCACCTGCTGGTCCCGGCCCTCGACCCGGAGAACCCCGCGACGCTGAGCCGGAGGATCACGACCGGGCTGCTCCGCGAGGAGATGGGGTTCACCGGCATGATCGTCACCGACGCCATCGAGATGCGCGCCGTCGCGGCCCTCCACCCGCCGGGAGAGATCGCGGTCCGCGCCCTGGCCGCCGGGGCGGACGCGATCTGCGCGGGCATCTCCTCCCCCGGCGGCGAGAACGTCCACGAGCTGCGCGACGCCATCGTGGCCGCCGTACGGGAGGGCAGGCTCGGCGAGGAGCGGCTGGCCGAGGCCGCCTCCCGCGTCCTCGCCCTGTCCGGCTGGTACGCCGCCACCGCGGGGGCGCGGGCCGCGGCGAAGGCCGCCCGGGGCCCGGGGGACGAGGGCGAGGAGCTGGGCCTGCGCGCCGCGCGGGCCGCCATCCGGGTGACCGCCACGGGTGCCCCGACCGTGCTCTCCGGGCCGCCGCTGGTCGTGGACATCGCCCCCCGGCTGAGCGAGGCGGTCGAGCCCGGCATGCTCACCGGGCTCATCGGCGCCTTCACCGAGATGCTGCCGGGCACCGTCGGCCACGTCGTCACCGTGGAGGCGCCCGAGCTGCCCGACCTGAGCGACGGGAACCGCCCGCTGGTGATGGTGGTGCACGACGCCGGGCGCCACCCCTGGGTCGGCGAGCTGCTGGCGCGGGCCGTCGCGCTGCGCCCCGACACCGTGGTGGTCGAGACCGGGATGCCCGGCGAACCCTCCGGAGCGGTGTACGTGACCACGAACGGCATCTCCCGGGCCTCGGCCCGCGCCGTGGCCCGCTGGCTGACCGGTGACCAATAGGCTGATTCATGAAATGAAAGGCGCTCAATGAACGTCCTCGACGGCCCCACCCCCGTGAACCTGGTGGCCACGGTGAGGGCCGTTCTGCCCTCCCTCACCCCCGCGGCCCAGTCCATCGCCCGTCTCATCCTCGACGACCCCGGCGTGGTGGCCCGCAGCACCATCACCGAGTTCAGCGCCGCCTCCGGTACCAGCGAGGCCACGATCGTCCGCACCGCCAGGGCCCTGGGCTTCGCCGGATACTCCCAGCTGCGCTTCGCCCTGGCCGCGGCGGTGGCCAGGGACGAGCCCGAGCGGCTGGTTCCCGGCGACCTCGGCCCCGACGACCCGCTGACCGACGTGATCGCGAAGGTGGCCAGGGCCGAGTCCGAGGCGCTGGCCGACACCGCGGCGCAGCTCAACCCCGACCGGCTGGGCATGGTGGTGGAGGCGGTGGCCGGGGCGCGCAAGGTCGACGTCTACGGGGTCGGCGCCTCCGGGCTCGTGGCGGCCGACATGGCGCAGAAGCTGATGCGGATCGGCCTGCCCGGCCACGCCTACACCGACGCGCACCTGGCGCTGACCAGCGCGGCGCTGGTACGGGGCGACGACGTCGCGGTGGCGGTGAGCTGCACCGGCGAGACCCCCGACGTGCTCGCGCCCGTACGCGTCGCGCGGCGGGCGGGCGCGACCACGGTGGCCATCACCAACAACCCGCGCTCCTCCCTGGCCGGGCTCGCCGACCACGTCCTGGTCTCGGCGGGCAGGGAGACCGCCTTCCGCCCGGGGGCGCTGGCCAGCCGGATCAGCCAGCTCCTGATCGTCGACTGCATCTTCGTCGGCATCGCCCAGCGCACCTTCGAGACCTCCGACGCGGCGCTGAGGGCCACCAGGGACGCCATCGACGGCTTCAGGGCCGACCACCACCGCCGGGGCAGGTCCTCCCAGCCCTGACCGGGCGCGGGCGGCCCACACTCCCGATCCTCATCACCAAACGTCGTCAAGGTCCACCGCCGGAACGGAGCCCCAGCCGGAGCAGGTCGCCACCATCCCCACCGGGGACCTGCCGCACGGCGTGTGGGGAGCCGGGCGACGGCACCGGGGTCCACGTCGGTCTGGAGACCGATCGGTTGAGGCACGATGAGCCCGCGTACGGCGGCGGCTCCGGTTCCCCGCGTGGGGAACCGGAGCCGCCGGTCGTCGTCATGGCCCGCTACGGCGAGGTGTCACCCCCGTCGGGGCGCGGGCCCGCCCCGTGTCCCGCCCTGCCGCCGTCCTCCCGGTAGACGGGGTCCACGAAGGCGGACCCGGTCAGGCCGATCAGCACGACGAGCCAGGAGAAGACGGCCGGATCGGCCCACACCGCCGTGGCGGCGCACAGCACGACCGTCACGGCCACGATCCCGAGGTTGCGCGGCCTGCGGAAGGTCGCGGCGAAGCGCACGATCACCCAGCTTCTCGTCATGGCTTCGGCAGGTTGTACGGCGACTTGAGCATGTTGGGGCTGAACCTGGTCGGTTTCAGTCCCCACTGCCACTGGTACTTGTTCATGAATTTCGCTCCCGAGAGCATCTCGGTCTTCGGCGTGACGGCGGGAAGGTTGGGGGTGCCCCGGGTGAGCCGGACCCCGGCGACGCCCCTGGCCGCCTTGTAGGCGTCTCGCCCGCCCTGGTAGATACGGGAGGCACCGCCCAGGGCGGCACCTCCGACGCCGGACATGGCGAAGTGGTTCCAGTTCCAGGTTTTCTCACCCGCGTTCATCGCGGTGTACGAGGCCATGCCCGTGGCGGCGCCCAGCGCGACCCCGCAGACGATGGAGATCCCGCAGCCGACGGCCAGCGCGGTCCCCGCCACCCCGATGACCAGCGTCCCGGCGAACCGCGCCACCTTCGACTTCCACCACGGCTTCTTCTTCTTGGCCCGCTGCTTGGCCTCCTCCTGCTTTCGCTTGAGCTCCTCAAGCTGGCGCTCCAGCTTGAGCCTCTCGGCGTTCTGCCTGTTGATCTCCTCCAGGTACCTGCGCATCTGCTCGGCGTAGGCCGCGTCGGTGAGCTCGCGGTAGCACTCGGCGGTGGGGCAGTTGGACGCGCTCATCCGGGGGCTGCTCCTCGGGCGGCCGGAGGAGTTGGACGTGCCCTTCTTGCCGGGCTTCTTGGACTTCTTGGGTTTCTTGATCGGCGTCCCGTCGGGACGGGTGCCCTGCTGAGCGCACTCCGAGTCGGTGCAGACCCGCTCACCCGAGGCGTCATGCCAGGTGACCGGGTTGTTACTGGCGTAGGCGTAGCCGTTGATCTGCTGCGGATCGGTGAGATCCATGATCGGGTCGGCGGAGACGAACCTGCCGGTGTCGGCGTCGTACTCGCGGGCACCGAGTTTGGTCAGGCCCATCGATTTGTCGATCGTGCCGCCGACGAAGCCCCGCTCCCCCGGCCAGGAGGCCGGGTCCGTGCCGCGTACGGCGCCGTAGGGCGTGGTCGAGCGGCGGGCGTAGGCCAGGGTGGTGGCGTTGACCGACAGCTCGCCGGTGTCGTGGTGGTCGGCCAGTACGTAGCTGACCCCGCCGGCCGTGGTGCGGACCACGGTCGCCTCCGGGACCTCGTAGTAGCGGGTGCCGTCAACCTTGGCCGTCGCCCTGGTGAGCTTCAGCTCCTGGCCACCCAGGTAGAGGGTGACGGCGTCGGGGTCGCGGCGCAGCAGCCGCTCACCGTCGGCGTCGTAGACGAACGACGTCTCCTTGCCCGCGACCGTGGAGGTGCCCAGGCGTCCCTCGGCGTCCCAGGTCATCCCCTGGTCGCCCAGCGCGGTGACCCGCCGGGTGGTGTTGCCGGTGTCGTCGTACTCGTAGCTGTCGGTCCGCGCGCCGGGACCGGTGGAGGCCACCTTGCTCAGGGTGTGCGGTCGCGCCTGGCCCGGCGCGGGATAGGTGTAGGCACGCACGGTGTCGCCGGTGGCGCCGCCGACGGCGTGGCGGGTCTCGGCGGTCCGGTTGCCCACCGCGTCGAACTCGAAGCTCTGCCAGTACGGCTCGGGCCCGCCGACCGTGGCGGTGGACGGGTCGCCCGCGCAGTCGTCGAGGGCCGTCCACGCCTTGGTCAGCCTGCGCAGGTGGTCGTAGCGGTAGCACTGGGTGTCGGTGCGGGTCTTGTCGTCGCGGTCGTTGCGGACCTTGACGATGTTCCCGGCGGCGTCGTAGGAGTAGACGACGTCGTCCATCGTCTGCGGCCCGGTCTTCTCCCGGTCGTTGAGGACCTGGGCCAGGCGCCGGGTGACGTCCTCGTACACCTGGGTGTGCACGACCCTGGAGCCGACGGCGCCGAGCACGGTCTGCAGCACCTCGCCGTAGGGCGAGTACTGCGTGCCGTTGGCGTAGACCTGGGAGCCGTTGTTCAGCGAGGCGGGGTTGCCGAAGGTGTCGTATCCGTGGTTGAGGGTCTCGGCGGGCAGGCCGCCGACGGCCGGGTAGGAGGTGGTCGCGATCGATCCGGTGACCGGCCGGTAGGTGGTGCTCGTGGTGTAGGTGCCCGCGAGCGTGCCCTCGGCCGCCGGGATCGTCACCGTGGTGCCGGTGCCCCGGCCCACGGCGTCGTAGCCCTTGACGGAGGTCGTGTAGGCGCTGCCGTTCTCCCACCGGGTGTCGGTGACCGGCAGGCCCTTGCCACCGGGCAGGGTGTCGTAGGACCACTCGGCCCGCTTGGTCGCGCCCTGGCTGAGCGAGATCTTACGGTCGAGGTCGTCGTAGGCGTAGGTGAGGGTGACCTTGCGCGCGTCGGTGCTGGTCTCCAGGTTGCCCGCCGCGTCGTAGGTGAACTTCGTCAGGCCCTTGTCGGGGTCGGTCGTCTGGACCTGGTCACCGCGTACGTCGTAGTCGTAGGTCCAGGTGTTGCCCACCGGGTCGACCACGGTCTTGAGCCGTCCCGCCGGGTCGTAGGTGTACTTGGTGGCGTCGTAGGCGGAGGCCGGCGCGTCGAAGGCCGGTTCGCGGTCCCGATACTGACGCAGCTCGGTGGTGCGTCCCTCGGAGTCGGAGATGGTGAGGGTGGCCGTGTCACCGTCGGGCGGGGTCATGGCGGTGTAGTTGCCGCCGTGTACCGTTTCGGTCCGCCATTTCGCCACGTTCAGCGACTTGTAGATCTCCGTGACCGCACGGTCCTGCCCGTCGAAGACGGTCTCGGTCTGGGCGGGGACCAGGTTGTCCGCCACGCTGAGCAGGGTGGCGGAGGGGGCGGCGGAGTTCCAGTAGACGTCGTTGGTCTTCCAGACCCGGCCGTGGGAGTCGTAGAAGTTGTCCTGGACCACCCGTCCGCCGGTGGGCGCCGCCACCTGCGTCTGCCGCTGCCGCAGCAGGCCGTCGTACAGCGTGACCGTGGTCTTGTACGTGCCGTTCTCCAGCAGGTCCTTCTTGGTCACCGCGGTCGGGACCGTGGTGGAGGGGGCGTAGGAAAAGGTCATGCTGGCGCTCGCCGTCTTGGCGCGCCCTCCCATCCAGACCGCGGTGAGCCTGCCCAGCGCGTCGTGGTCGGTGTAGGACATGCGGCCGTTGGCGTCCTGCTCCGACAGGACCAGGCCCCGGGTGCCGTCCAGGGTGGTCGTCGTCGCGTGACCCTTGACGTTGGTCACGGTCTTGGCCGTGGGGAACGCGCCGGTCGCCGGGGTGTAGGAGGTCGTGGTCGGGTGGCCCAGCTCGTCGGCGGAGGCGACGGCCCGGCCGTAGACGTCGTACTCCTGGGTGGTCGCGGTGTGGACCGGCCTGCCGTCGACGTACTTCCACAGCTTCTCGGTCCGGGTGACACCGGCCTTGCCCGCGACCGGCGCGGCGCCGAGCGCCTGCTTGTCGTAGTACAGCCGCTCCTCTCCCACCGTGTTCGCGGCGGAGGCGGGCGTCTGGCAGGTCGCCGACGTCGTCAGCGTGGAGGCGGGGTAGCCGACCAGCCAGTTGGTCGTGTCCCGGGTGGCGTAGGTGGTGCGCTTGCACTCCTCGTCACCGGTGACCGACAGGTCGCCCTGGTCGCCGACCTGGGTGACCAGGCCGTCGTCGTTGTAGGACGAGTCGACCTGGGTGCGCCGCCACGCCGTACCGCTCGCGGTGGTGACCAGGGTGCGGGCGCGGACCTTGGCGACGTCCTGTATCCGGGCGGTCAGCGCGGGCAGCCCTGGGCGGGCGCGGGTGGCGGTGGCGGCCGACAGCCACGGGTCGGAGACGCTCGCCGTGGCGATCTGGCCGTTCTCGCCGGTGTAGGTGACGAGCTCGCGCGAGGTCCCGGCGAGGACGTCGGCGTCGTCGACCCTGGCCCCCTCCGAGTCCGCGACCGTGACGTTCCGCACCGAGCCGTCGGCGAGCTTGTCGCCGTCCATGCCCCGGTAGTAGATGGTGTCGCTCTGCGTCCGGTTCTGCTCGCCCACCTTCGTCCGGACCTGTCCGTAGCCGCGGAACATGCTCCACGTCCGGTGCTTGTCCAGGGTGAACTCGGAGTCGTCGCGGCGCCAGGCCGCGCCGCCGAGGTACTCGTAGGAGGTGACCTTGGACTCCGAGCCGGAACCGGCCACCTTGTCGTCCTCGACGACCTTCGTCACGACGTACTTGTGGAACCAGTCCTTGATCGGGTCGATGTAGCCCTCGGGCGACCAGAAGGCCGGGAAGCAGCGCTTGGTGTTGGTGTCGGGCTGGGGGGTGGCGCCGTAGGTGCACTCCTTGGCGGAGTAGGTGACCAGCGTGTCGGCGCCCGACTCGGAGCTGATCCTGGTGAGGCGATACTTGTTCAGCGGCGGGCGGCCCTCGGCCGCGTCCACCCTGTTCTCCATCAGCGTGCCGCCGAACGTCACGGCGGGCAGCGTGATCGCGGTGCCGACCGCCTTGCCGGTGTGCGTGACCGACGACAGCCACAGCGCGGCGCTGGAGGCGTCACCGCTGCCGGGGAACTGCTGGGCCAGTGCCCAGGAGTCCACGTCGGCGTAGGCGGTGCCCTTGAGCACCTGGGTGGTGATCGAGGTGAGCCGCTTGCGGGACCAGAAGGTGGGGGCGATCGTCTTGCACGTCTTGTCGATGGTGCAGTTCTGGTCCACCGGGGTGTCCGGCCAGTTCGCCGCGTGCGCGACGTCGAAGGTGGTGCAGGCCGACAGGCACCGCTCGCTGACGCCGAAGACGACCTTCGCCGGGGCGGTCGCGTAGACCTGGCCGGAGCGCAGGCCGTACTCGATCCGGTTCAGATAGCCTCCGCGCGTGTAGGAGGCGGTGGCGGTGGACGCCTTGTTCCTGGCGTAGGCGCCGGTCTCCTTGGTGTAGTAGTACGCCATGGCGTTGCCCTGCGGGTCCACCACGTAGTCGAGCTGCCAGCGCCACATCTGGTTGCAGAAGGAGTCGGCGTAGGCCGAGGCGCGGCAGGGATCGCCCGAGTGGTTGCCCGCGACCGGGACGGTGCGCCCGGAGCCGGTCTCCGGCTTGCCGGTGCTCCAGCCGGGCAGCCGGTTCTTGCCGAACCAGTACTGGGTGCCGTCGGTCTTGGTGACCCGCCAGTACTCGTTGTCGTTGTCGCCGTTGGCGGTGTCGCTCGCCGTGCCGTTCAGGTGCTCGACCCTGGAGCCGTCGTCGTCGGCCAGCCGCCACCTGCCGGTGGTGTCGTCGCGGACCAGGGCGGTGGAGGAGCCGTCCATGCTGAGCATGGCGTTGTCGGACTTCCAGCACAGGTCGCCGACCTTGTCGGGGCTGTTGGAGCCCTCGCCCCTGTCGTCCCTGCAGGCCACGTAGCTGCGCTCGATGTAGCCGGGGTCGTAGTCCCAGCCCTCGCCCACCCATGACGGCTGGTTGTTGGTGGACGCGGTCCTGCCGTCCACCGAGGCCGAGGAGTAGGACAGGCTCACGTCCGGGTCCAGCTCGCCGGGGGAGGATGGCACGTCGATGTCGTAGCCGTAGCCGAAGGAGCCGGAGTTGCCGCCACCGGACCACTCGCCGGAGGGGGCCAGGGAGGTGGCGGTGTAGGTGCCGCCGGAACCCGCGGGCGCCGCGGCGGCGGCCAGTACGGTCGCCCCGGCCACGTCCACCTCGGCGGCCAGCGTGCCGGCCGCGGTGTCGTTCTTGGTGGTGAGCGGCCGGCCGGTGCGGCATTCTTCGCGTTCCGGAGTGGTCAGCGCGCACTCGGGGAGCTGGACCAGGGTGAGCCGGGAGGCCCAGTCGGCGCCGAAGGCGCCCTTGAAGGCGCCGTAGCCGACCTCGACGGCCGACCGCTCGGCGCCGCTCTCGCCGTCGGCGCGGCGCAGCGTCAGCAGCAGGCCGTCCACGCCGGCGCGCTGGGCGGCGGCCCGCTCGGCGACCTCGACCCGGACCTTGGCCGGGCCACGGGCCAGCCGTACCGGCAGGTTCCCCGCCGCGCGGCGGGGTCCCAGCTCGGCGGCGCCCGTGGGCCAGGCGACCGGCGCCTGCGCCTTCCACGGGCGGCGGTCGCTGTCACTGGGCGGCGTGGCGGTGTCCTTGGCCACGGTGCCGCCGCCGACCGACTTCTCCTTCTGTACGGGTCTGACGGTGAAATCGGGGGCCTGGGCGGTCGCGGGCGGGGCCTGGAGCACGGAGCTCACCAGCACGCCGGTGACGGCCATGGCGATCAGGCGGGCGGTACGGGTCCGGCCCGCGTACAGCAGCCGGCGGGTACGGCCGGCCGCGGGTGTCTGCGTCATCCGATGCGTTCCCATCAGTAGATACCGGCCATGTTGCTGACCCAGTACGAGTCGCCGATCTTGACGGCCGCGCCACGGTCGGCCGGGGCGCCGGGGGAGAAGTAGAGGACCCCGGTGTTGTCGACCCCGCCGGTTCCGGTGGACCAGATGTCGGGCGTCTCCTGTCCCGGCGTGGGCTGGAAGCGCGTGGCCCCGTCCACCGTGACGACCGTGCCCTGGGCGTTGCCGTTGGAGGTGAGGGCGGGCCGGGCGGCCGAGGTCCAGCCACCGAGGCCGTAGGCGCGGCGCGGCGCGAGCGTGTAGCCGCCGTCGGCGGCCCGGATGCCGGGGTGGATCCACATCTCGCCGGTGGAGCGGCTCCTGGTGATCAGGTCGGGCGCGTTGCCCTCGTCGGGCGCGCCGTCGCCGTTGGCGTCGGGGGTGACCTCACCGGGTGCGATCGCGTCGAGGTCGGCCCAGCCGGAGGCGCCGATCACCGTCGGCGCGGCCAGCTCGCCGTTGGTGGCGGTCGCGAGCGGCCCGGCCTGGGTGCCGGAGAACAGCAGCAGTTTGCCGCCCTCGTTGACGATGAGGTCGACGCCCAGCCTGCCGTCGATGTCACCGGGTGCGATCACCTGGGTGGCGGCCGCCCAGTTCCCGCCGCCCGGGTGCTTCAGCTCGCGGCGGCCCCACAGCAGCGGCTCACCCAGCCCGTCCCCGGGGTAGATCCAGAGCCGGTCGTCCTTGAGCACGAAGGCGTCCTCGTAGCCGTCCGGTCCCATGCCGTTCTCGGGACCGACGAGGTCGCCGCGGTGGGCGAGCCTGGCGTCGTTCCAGCCGCTGGGGAAGGTCCGGTTCCAGGCGACCGTGCCGTCACCCTTGCCGGTGTAGAAGAGCAGGCGGCCGTCCTTGGCCACGGCCAGGAAGTCGGGGTGGCCGTCGCCGTTCAGGTCGCCGTCGCGGTCTCCGGCGGCGATGCCGTCGGGGTCGGCGACGAACTGGGGGGCGGTGGTGAGGATCAGCGTGGTGTTGGTCTCCGCGTCCGAGGACGCGCCGCTGTAGGTGGAGACGTTGCCCGCGACGTCGTAGGCGACGACGTGCAGGCGGTTGTTGGGCCAGCGGGGCGGCACGACGCTCACCGTGGCCGCGCCGTTGACGGCGTCCACCCAGGTGCCGTCGGAGCAGCGGTCACCGCCGATGGACAGCGGGTGGTTGAGCGTGTAGCAGAAGCCGTCCAGCTGCGTGTCGGTGGACGTGAACTTGATCGTACGGCGCGCGCGGGCGGGCACCGTGGCGACGTCGAGCGGCTGCCCGTCGGTGGCGGTGACGACGGGCTTGGTCGGCGCCTGCTTGTCGAACACGAAGCCGCAGTCGCCCGCCCCGCCGGTCATGTCGATGCCGTCGGTGGCCTGGACGGTCCAGCGGTAACTGGCCGTGTCCCTGAACGTCCCCGCGGCGACGGTCACGCTCGCGGTCCCACCGCTGCTCACCTTGTCGGAGGGGGTGGCCACGGTGTTCCCGCCCACCTGCCAGACCAGGAACTTCGCCGTGACGTCGTGGTCGTCGGGGTCGCTCACCTTCGCGGTCAGCGCGATGCCGGTGTTGCCGACCACCGGCCAGGTCGCCGGGTTGTTGTCGCAGCGGATCGGCACGTCGTTCGCGTTGTTCCCCCACGTGCCCAGGTAGGCGGCCTTGGAGTTGACCTTGGGCGTGTTGTTGTAGGTGACCTCGAGCACCGGGTTGGTGGAGTTGACCCGGAACCGCTTCCAGCTTCGCGGGTCGTCCTCGGTGCCCGGCTCGGCGCGCAGGCCCAGGGTGATCTGCGAGCCGCCAAGGTCGGCGTTCTCCTGGACGGCCTCGCGCAGCGCGACGGCGGCGTAGTCCTCACCGCCACCGGCGCAACTGGTGGACCAGCCGTGCGCGTAGGACTTGGTCTGCAGCGTCTTCTTCCAGGTCGGCTGGTTGTTCCAGGTGGTGCTGGAGCCGATGCCGCCGGTCCAGCCGAGCTGCACCGGCATCTTGGTGCAGCTGTAGGAGTAGGTGTTGAGGACGTTGAACGTCGCCGACACGATGCGTGAGCCCCGCAGGTCGTCGGTGTTCATCTGGAAGTAGGAGCGCGCCGTCCCACCGGTCCAGTCCTCGTAGCCGACCCGCGCCTCGACCGGGCTCTCACTGCCGATCTTCTTGGTGCCGTCGTAGAAGGCGGTGTCCGCTATGGAGGGCGAGCCCGCCTGTTTGTAGGCGACCGACCAGTGGTTCTTGTAGCCGTCGTTGAAGATCGGGTCGATGGTGACGGGGTAGACCGTGGCGGGGTCGTCGAGCATCGCGCTGTCGGGCACGATCCGCAGCCGGTCGCCGCCGACCTCGGCGGTCATCTGGGCGGTGCGGGCGGGACCGGTCTCGGCCGGCTTCGCCGAGCGGGCGTTCCCCTGACGGAGCCCGGCCCGGGCGCCGGCCGAGGAGTCCCACATCAGGGGACGGGGCGCGCTGAAGACCTGCCCGCCCGCGTCGTCGGTGGCGGTGAGGCCGCCCTGCGGGTCGGTGGCCAGTCGCAGCCCCTTCCCGCCGACGCGGAAGGTGAGGGAGCGCAGCCTGGGGTCGGCCGCGGCCCGCGCGTTCTTGACGATCAGGTGGCTGACGAAGTTGTCGGCCTCCACCAGGATCTTCAGGTCGACGCCGGGCAGCACCTCGGGGTAGGTCATCTCGCTGCCGGACACGGCCGGTGCGGGGAGCGGCTCGGGCCAGGTGAGGGTGAGGCTCCTGCCTCCCTTGACCAGGGTCGCCAGCGGGCCCGTGCCGCCGCCGGAGAAGGACATGCCGAAGGTCGTGGACCGCGGGGCGACCGTCCCGTCGGCGCGGCGCCGCAGCGTCGGGTCCACCGGGCGCCACTCGCCGTCGGCCTGGGCGCGCACCGGGCGCAGGTGCTGGCGGAGGGTCAGGCTGCCGTCGGGGTTGGCGGTGACGTCGCTGGTCTCGGTACGCCGCTCGACGACCTCCACCTGCCTGCCTGTCTGTCGGGCCTGCCCCAGCGCCCGCAGTTCGTCGGGCGTGGGGCCCGCGGGCTCCGGCTCGGACGCCCCGGCGTCCGGCGTGGCGGGTTCGGGCGTGGCGGGTTCGGGCGTGGCGGTGAGCGGCTCCGCGCCCTTCGCCTGTTCCGGTGCCTGCGGCTGTTCCGGCACGGTGGTGGCCTGGGGATCGGGCCTCCCCGCGGTGGACGGGTGCCGGGTCTCGGCATCGGCGGCCGGCCCGAAGGCCCCGCCTGTCATCACGGCGACCGCCAGGATCGCCGCCCCCGTGTTCCACCGCTTTCGCGATGGCGTCATATGTCCCAACTCCGATCTCGGTTACGACTCAAGGCACGCTGCGGGCGTGGGTCACCGCTTGCGCGGCATACCATCGCGAACCATAGATCTTCAGGAATAACTGGCGAATCTGTCATCCCGGCGGCCAGGTCAGGGTGCGGAACCGCCCGTCTGAGTCATCTGCGACGCATGTCTCAGTGATCCTTATTTGTCCTTGACGGCTCTCGACGGCTCCCGGACCGGTGCCTGGGGCCCGGCCTCTCCCCCGCTTCCGGAACCGGCCACCGTGCCGGGTTCGCGACCTCGCGGACGGAAACCCCGCGAACGGAAAAGGGCGTGCCACGGAGCTCGGCTCCGGGACACGCCCTGCTCGGCTCCGCACCGATGGACGGCGAATCCGGGGGAGGTTACCCCGAACTCGGCTCGGGGAGCCGCCGTGCGAGCTCTCCACGGGAGGAGACGCCGAGTTTCTGGAAGACCCGGTAGAGATGGGACTCCACGGTGCGCGGGCTGAGGTTGAGCCGTTGCGCGATCTCCCGATTCGCGACCCCCTTGGCCGCCAGCCGGGCGACGCGGGATTCCTGCGTGGTCAGGCCCGCGATCGGGTCACGTACCGCGCCGCCGGTGGCGTCGCGCTCCTCGGCGGCCCTGCGGGCCCAGGGCACCGCCCCGAGCCGCTGGAAGATCTCCAGCGCGGTGGTCAGCCGGGCCCGCGCCTCCGCCCGGCGGCCCACCCTGCGCAACCACTCGCCGTAGACGAGGGTCGTTCTCGCCAGGTCGTACGGGCGGCCGAGCCTGTCGTACGCCCGCAGTGCCGTCGCGTACGCCTCGTCGGCGGCGTTCCCGCGCGCCAGCAGCCCCTCGCATCTGGCCAGGGCCGCCCGCGCGGCGGGCCCCGAGGTCTCCATCCGGGACAGCGTCCAGGCGGCGAGGTCAAGACGGCCGCTGCGCACGGCCGCCTCGGCGAGGTCGGGACCGGCCCCGCCGATCAGCTCCAGGATTCGTGCCGCCTCGCCGTACCTGCCCTGGCCCAGGTCGAGCAGGCCCAGGGCGCGCAGGCCGAGCGCGACGACCTCGGGGGCGGCCCGCGCCTCGCCGTAGGCGATCGCCTCGGCGGCCAGGGCGCGGCACCTTTCCTCCTCGCCCCTGGCGGCGGCCAGCCAGGCCAGCCGGGCTCTGATCCTGGCCGCCTGGTGTTCCTGCCCGGTCTCCCCGGCCATGTCCAGCCCCTCCTCCAGCGCCTTTCCCGCCTCGTCCCACGTGCCGCTCTGGACCAGGACACCCGCGGTGACCTCCAGCGCCTGGGGCAGCAGGCCGTACTCGTGCCGGGAGCGCAGCCGGGCCAGCAGCCCGGCCGTGGTCAGCCGGGCCTCGGTGTCGTCTCCCTCGGCCAGGCTCCGCCACGACGAGGCCAGCGCGGCGGCTGCCGCGCCCGGAGCCTCCGCCCCGGGTCCCCCGGCCACCTCCGCCCCGATCCCGAGCCCGCCTGGTCCCTGATGGTCCTCACACCCGGCGGCCAGCGCCTTCGCCCGTTCCGTCTGGCCGGCGTCCCGGGCCAGACGGGCGGCGGCGGCCAGGCGGGCGGCGCGGGTGGCCGGGTCGGGCGTCAGGTCGGCGGACGCGCACAGCGCGTCGGTGCGTTGTGCCGCGTCCATGGTCTGGGCGGCCAGTTCCTCCAGTTCGGCGGCGAGTCCCTCGTCGGGGCCGATCGCCACGGCCGCGCGGTGCCAGGGCCCGTCCGGATGCCCGGCCGCCACCAGCGCCCGGTGTACGGCGGCACGCAGCGAGAACGACGCCATGCCGTACGCGATGGCGGGTACCAGGGGTTGCCTGACGACGATCCGGCCGTCCAGGACCCCGACCACGCCTGCCCGCTCGGCCGGGGCGAGATCGTCGAGTGAGACACCGAGGAGGTTCGCCGCCGGGGTGATGGAGCGCAACTCCCTCGTGTTCTCGACGGCGACCAGGGCGAGCAGCGTCACCGTGGGCTCCGGCAGCGCCGCGAGCACCGCGCCGGGCGCGGCCAGACCGGCCTGCGCCGGGGAGCGGAGTCTTTCGAGGTAGGCCCAGGGCGAAGCCGCCTGCCCGAGGCGCTGCTCCATGGTCAGCGCGTTCGCGCAGGTGGTCAGCGTGCCCGGGTTGCCGCCCGAGAAGGCGATGAGCCGCTCGCGTACCCGCCTGACCATGTCGGGATGGCGTTCGGCGAGTATCGCCGCGCACGCTCCGGCGTCCAGCGGGGTGAGGTCGCATCCGGGCAGCGCGGCCAGCCTGGAGAGCCGCCCCGCCCGCTCGGCGATGATCACCACGAGGCCGTCACCGGCCGGTCTTCTGAGGAGCGATACCAGGGTGTCCGCCGATGCCCGGTCGATCCAGTGCGCGTCGTCCAGCAGGACCACCAGGCCCCCGGCCCGCGCGGCGGTCGTCAGCAGGTCACGCGCGGCGAGGACGGTCGCCACGCGATCCCCGCGCTCCACCCGGCCGAGCGGCGCGAGCAGATGGGACAGTGCGGCGAGCCCGACACCGGACTCCCCGGCGTGGCAGGCGCCGCGCAGGACGGGGACGCTCCCCGCGGCGGCCGCGGCGTGCTCCAGGAGGGCCGTCGCACCGGCCCCCTGCTCACCCCGCACGACCAGGACACCACTCTCGGACCGACCGGCCCCCGCGACCAGGCCCTCGATGCGGTCACATTCGACGGCTCTCCCTTGAAGCACGCCGACCATCGAAGCAGCACCGGAGACGGCGCCTCACCTCAGGTCCCGACTGTTCACTCTTCGTTCACTGAAATGATCAAGGTGGGGACTACAGTCCAGGCGTGTTGTACGGGCGGACAACTGAGTTTGACCATATCGGGCGGTTGTTGAAGGCGGTGAGCGGCGGCAGGGCGGGGGCCCTCCTCGTTCGGGGCGAGTACGGGGCGGGCCGGTCCGCTTTCCTCGACCATGTCGCGGACACCGTCCGGGGCATACGGGTGCTACGAACCCAGGGCGTCGAATCCGAGGCGGACCTGCCGTACGCGGGGGTCGACCACCTCTTCGGTACCGGCCTCACCGGCCAGGGGACACCGGAGGCCGTCACCGGCAGGCTCGCCGACCTGGCGGCCACCGGCCCCGTGCTGTGCCTGGTGGACGACGCGCACCTGCTCGACCCGGAGTCCATCGAGGCGCTGGCGTTCGCCGCGCGGCGGCACACGGCGCCGTACGCGCTGGTCCTCGCCCTGCCCGACGGCGCGCACTTCCCGCTCGACCTGCCTTCCCTGCGCCTGTCCCGGCTGGAGCGCGAGGACTCCCTCGCGCTGCTGGCCGACCGCGCCGGGCGGCTGACGCCGTTCACCCGCCGGAAGATCGCCGAGGCGGCGGAAGGCAACCCGCTGGCGCTGGCGGAGTTCGCCACGGGAATGGCGGCCGATCCGCACCGGTCCCCACTGAGGCTGAGGCCCGAGACCATGCCGGTCGGCGCGACCACGCTGAGAAGGTTCACGGAAGGCGTCACCGCGCTCCCCTCCCCCGCCCGCCTGGCACTTCTCGTCGCCGCCGCCTCGGGCTCCGGCGAACTGGCGCCGATAGCGGCGGCCGTCGAACGGCTCGGCGGCGACCTCGGCGACCTCGAACCCGCCGAGCGGGCGGGGCTGGTGTCGCTGTCCGGCCGTCGGCTCGGCTTCACCCATCCGCTGCTGCGGCCCGCGCTCTACCAGGACGCGCCCATCGCCGAGCGGATCAGGGTGCACGGGGCACTGGCCGAAGGACCGGGCCAGGACAGCGCGCATCACGCGGCCACGGCGGCGGCCGTCCCCCACGACGGGCTGGCGGCCCGGCTGGAGCTGCACGCGCGGAGCAGCATCGACCGTGGCCACGGCGGCGCCGCGCTGGAACACGCGGCACAGCTCAGCGAGTCCCCGACCACGCGCGCCCGCCTGCTCACCGAGGCCGCGGCGGCGGCGATCGACGTGGGCGAGTTCGCGCACGCCATGGCCCTCAGCGAGCGGTCGCTGCCACTCGCCACCCCGGCGACCCGTCTCGAACTCGCCCGCCTCAGGCAGGAGATCCCCACCGCGGGCGACCCGGATCCGCGACCGCCACAGCGGCCGGACCCCTGGCCGAACACGGCGGGTACGGCCATCTGGCGGTCGGAGCACGCGGGGATGCCTCCCTGGAGCACGGCGTGGTTGCTGTCCATGGGCGACGACCTCTCGGCCTGCCGGTGGGCGGAGGGCCTGGTGGCCCTGTGCCGTACACACGGTATGCCGGGCAGGGAACCGAAGGCCCTGCACATGCTCGCGGCGGCCCAGGCCGCCGCCGGGCTGCACGGACAGGCCGCGGCGAGCGCGACCGAGGCCCTGCTGCTCGCCAGGGACGCCGGGCGGCACGACCTGACCGGCTCACTGACCGGCCTGCTCGCCTGGCTGGCCGCGGTGCGGGGCGCCGAACAGGAGTGCCGCCGCCTCGCCGCCAGGAGCATCGCGTACGGTACGGCGAAGGACGACGGCGGCGGAGGTACGGCCGGGAGAGGTGCCGGAAACAACGGGAAGGCCAGGAACGCCAGAAAAGCCGGGCACGCGGCGGACGGCTTCCCGTTCAGGCGCCCGCCAGGTCCGGCCAGGCCCTCCGTCGGCCCCTGGGCGCTGGCCCTGCTGGATCTCGGGTACGGTCGTCCCGGCCTGGCGCTGCGGCGGTTCGCCGAGGGACCGCTGTCCCCGCTCCTGGCGATCCGCTCGACCCCCGACCTCGCCGAGGCCGCCGTACAGGCGGGCAGGGGTGCCGAGCTCGGCACGCGGATCGTCAGGTTCGAGGCGTGGGCGGCGGGCACCGGCAGGCCGGGTCCCGCCGCGCTCGTCCTGCGTGTCCGGGCGCTGCTGGAGCAGGGCCGGGAGGCGGACTCGCTCTACAACCAGGCGCTGAACCTGCACGAGAGCGCGGGCCAGCCGTTCGAGCTCGCCCGTACCCGGTTGCTGTTCGGCGAATGGTTGCGCCGCAGGGGGCGGCGCGCCCGCGCCTCGCGCGAGCTGGGCGCCGCGCTCGCCGGCTTCGAGGAACTGGGCGCCCGCCCGTGGGCCGACCGGGCCCGTGCCGAACTGCGCGCCAGTGATCCCCGGCGCGCCTCCTCCGCGTCCCTGGCGGGCGAACTGGACCTGCTGACCCCCCAGGAGCTCCGGGTCGTCCGGCTGGCGGCCGGTGGGGCCACCAACCGGGACATCGCCGCCCAGCTCATCCTCAGCCGGCGGACCGTGGGCAACCACCTCTACAAGGCGTTCCCCAAGCTCGGCGTCACCTCAAGAGACCAGCTCCGCGAGCTGGACCCCGCCCTGTTCCCCCAGGACACCGGGACGACATGACCGGATGGCATTGACGGCTGAGGTCACCGGCTGGGCGCGCCCGGGGATCCAGCCCGGTGGTCGGTTCGTCGAGGAAGACGAGGAAGACGAGGAAGACGACCGGCGGATCGCCGATCCGGTCAGGACAGGCGCAGGGCCTCGGTGGCGACCGCGTGGCGCAGGTCGCGGATGCCCGCGCGGCCGCGCAGGGGGTGGACGTTGTTGGTCAGCAGGACGACGGTGAGGGCACGCCCGGGATCGACGACGAGCGAGGTGCCGGTGAAGCCGGAGTGGCCGTAGGCGTCGGCCAGCGGCCCGACGATCGCGGGGTCGCCGATCCGCACGCCCAGGCCGTGGCGGAAGTCCGCGCCCCTCACGCCGTGGTCGCGGGTGATCTCGGCGACCGTGCCGGGCCCCAGGACCGGCGCTCCCCCGGTACGCAACGCCTCGGCGAAGCGTACGAGGTCGTCGGCGGTGGAGAAGATCCCGGCGTGCCCGGCGACCCCGCCCAGGCCGTGCGCGGTCTCGTCGTGGACCTCGCCGCGCACGCATCCGGGCCCCGGGCGCTCGGGCTTGTGCTCGGTGGCGACGATCCGGGGCAGCAGGGACGCGGCGGGACGGTAGCCGGTGTCGGGCAGGCCCAGGGGCCCGGTGACCCGGGTACGGGTGAGCTCGTCCAGGGAGGCCCGGCCGGTGATCTCCGCCACCCGGCCCGCCGTGATCAGCCCGACGTCGGAGTAGAGGTAGCGCTCCCCCGCGGGGCCGGTCGGCGGTGTCGAGAGGATCCGGTCCATGCGCGTGGCGTGGACCTCCGGGCCGTCGCCGGGGATCTCCTCGTGGGCCCTGCGTCCCGGCGGCAGTCCCGCGGTGTGGGTGAGGAGGTGCCGCAGGGTGACCTCGGGGGCGCCGCCGTAACAGGCGGGCAGCCAGGCCGCGACGGGCTCGTCCAGGCCGAGAAGGCCGTCCTCGGCCAGCGACAGGATCACGGCCGTGGTGAAGAGTTTGGTGATCGAGGCGAGGTCGAAGATCGAGTCACGGAGTACGGGCGGCCGGTCTCCGGCGAGCTCCTCCGAGGCCGACGAGTAGCGCACGGCCTCCCCCACCGCGGCGGCGGCCACCGTGACACCGCCCACGGCGATCGCGGCCACCGCCGCCGAGCAGACACGCGGCACCGCCGCCCCAAGGATCCCGGCGAGCCGGGCGTCTTCCCCGCGACCGGCCACCGTTCCCGCCCCCGCTCTCGGTTCCGCTCCGGATGGTTCAGGCGCCCCGGGACTGACCACCATGGCCAACCCGGCCAGGGAGCCCGCCCTCGGTTCCGTTCCGGATGGTTCAGGCGCCTCTGGCCTGGGCCGCCGCTTCCAGGGCCGCCTCAAGATGGTCGCCGTGCCGTTCCAGCAGGATCCGGGCGCCACCGGCGTCGAGGCCGTGCTCGATCATCAGTACCGCGACCTTCACGTGCCATCCGGCGGCCTCCAGCGCGGAGCGGGCGGCGGAGAGGGCCGCCCCGGTGATCTCGCTCACCATCCTGGCAGCCCGGTCGGCCAGCTTGGAGTTCATCGCCGACACCTCGATCATGGTGTTGCCGTAGGTACGGCCCAGCTTGACCATCGTGATCGTGGAGATCATGTTGAGGACCAGCTTCTGCGCGGTTCCCGCTTTGAGCCTGGTGGAGCCGGTCACCACCTCCGGGCCGACGATCACCTCGATGGGGTGCCGCGCGGCCGCCGACAGCGGGGTCGCGGCGTTGCACGACAGGGCCACGGTCAGGGCTCCACGGCGGTTCGCCTCGGCGAGCGCGCCGAGCACGAAGGGCGCGCGACCGCTGGCGGAGACGCCCACCACCGTGTCGAGGGCGCCCACCCCCCGTTCCACGAGGGCGTCCGCGCCCCCGGCGTGGTCGTCCTCCGCGCCCTCGACCGAACGCGTCAGCGCGGGAGGGCCGCCCGCGATGACGCCCTGGACGAGCTCGGGATCGGTACCGAAGGTCGGCGGGCACTCGGAGGCGTCCAGCACGGCCAGCCGGCCAGACGTTCCCGCGCCCACGTAGAACAGGCGGCCCCCCGACCTCATCCGGGCCACGACCGCGTCCACCGCGGCCGAGATCTCCGGAACCGCCTCGGCCACCGCCGCGGGCACCGTGGTGTCCGCCGCGTTCATCAGCCGGGCGACCTGCTCGGTGGGGAGCCGGTCGATCCTGCTGTAGCGCGGATCGCTCTGCTCGGTGGAAAGCGCGGACAGTGTGGCTGGTTGATCACTCATGACGTCCCATGTCGTTAGTTGTCCTGTCTCACTACTGTCAAGTAGATGATCTTCTGACAGTGCGGGCGTTATAGCCGTGTACCCGCTGGGAGCCCGCCCATCGGGCCACCCCGGCGAGCGGAGCCCGTCACGGCAGCCCATGACGGTGAGGCCGTCACGGCGACCCACAACGGTGAGGCCGCCACAGCAGCCCACGACGCGGAAGCCGTCACAGCACCCCACGACGGTGAAACCGTCACGGCACCCCACGGCGCTGAAGCCGTCACGGCAGCCCACGGCGCTGAAGCCGTCACGGCAGCCCGCGGCGGTAGAGCCAGAAGACCCGCTCGGCGTGCGCGCCGACCGTCCGGGCGTAGAAGCGCAGCGGCCCCACCCAGCCGATCTGGGCGCTCGACATGCCCGCGGCCCGCTGCTCGGCGAGGCAGCGGCGTACGAGCACGCGGCCGACCCCCAGGCCCCGCGCGGCCGGGGCGGTGCCCATCGGGCCGAACCAGGAGGGCCTCGTCCCCCACGCGGCGAAGCCGAGGATCTCACCGTCCCTGACCGCGTAGTGGCAGCCGACGGCCTGCTCCGCCTCCCACGCCCAGTTCGCGTTCCACTGCTCCCCGACGAAGGCCGACACGGCGGCGCGGTCCCCGGGGGCGGCGGCGTGCACGGTGACCCCGAAGTCCGCCAGCCGCGTGAGGTCGGCGTCGACGGACAGGTCCCCGGTGAGGTCGACGGTCATGTTCCAGGCGACGTCGTAGCGCTCGTAGCCGAGCCTCTCGGCCAGGCAGGCGGCCTCGGTGTAGCGCACGTCGACGCCGGGCCAGGCGTAGCAGGGCGGGTTGCCCGCGAAGCGGGCCTCGGTCGCCCCCCGGCCGCGCAGCCAGTCCTCGGCCTCGGCGACCAGCGCCCGGCCCAGGCCCGCCCCCCGGGCCTCGGGGCGTACGGCGAGCAGGTCGACATGGCCCGCGTGCGGGTCCCGTGCCGACATGGAGGCGAACACCACGCCGTCGAGATCGCGCGTCACCAGCGCCGTCCAGGACCGGTGCGCGGGCGGCGCGGCGAGCCTGGCGACCAGGCTCGTGGCCTCCCCCGCGTCATGGGTGAGCGCCGCCCCGGCGATCCCCGCGAGCGCCGCAGCGTCGGCCGCGACAGCCTCGCGGATCCCGGACGCCTCGCCCACGCTCCACGGCTCCGGGCCGTTTCCCAGCGGGTTCACGAACGGCCGACCGGCATGGCGACGACGTTGCGGGGAGCCGGGTGAAGGCAGGCGTGCTCCTGGGGCGTACCTCCGCCGTGGCCGAGCGACGGGTGCTCCGACTCGCAGCGGCCGGTACGGAACGGGCAGCGCCGGGCGAACAGGCAGCCCGCGTCGAGGCGGCTCTCGTCGAGCGCCCCGGTCGGCGTCACCGGCTCCTCGCCGGGCCGCTCCAGGCCGTGCAGCACGGGGATGGCCGACAGCAGCGACTGGGTGTACGGGTGCACGGGGGCGGAGATGATCGTCTCGACGTGGCCACGCTCGACGACCTCTCCCCGGTAGATGACGTACAGCTCACCGTCGTCGCCGATGTAGCGCGCGGTCGCCACGTCGTGGGTGATGAACAGCACGCTCACCCCGAGGCGCTCGCGCAGGTCCTTGAGCAGCGCGAGGATGCCCAGCCGCAGCGACACGTCGATCATGGAGACGGCCTCGTCGGCGACGAGCATCTCGGGGTCGACGGTGAGGGCACGGGCGATGACGACCCGCTGGCGCATGCCGCCGGAGAGCTGGTGGGGGTAGCGCGGCAGCACGTAGCCGGGGTCGAGACCGACCAGTTCCAGCAGCTCCTGGGCACGCCCGTCCACCCACGACCGGGCGCGGCCGGTCTGCGCGGCCCGCAGCGACAGCGGCGCGTCCAGCGTCTGGTGCACCGTGCGGGTCGGGTTGAGCGCCGAGTACGGGTCCTGGTGGATGAGCTGGATGCGGCGGAAGTGGGGCTGGCGCTGCTTCGGGCGCAGCGACGACATCGGCGTGCCGTCGATGGTGATCTCTCCGGAGTCGTGGCTCTCCAGCCCGGCGATGATCCGCCCGAGCGTCGTCTTGCCGCAGCCGGACTCCCCGATGAACGACGCCGCCCCGCCCTTCGGGATGGCGAAGTCGACGCCTCGCAGCGCCTTCACCTCCCGCCCGGAGAGCATGCCGCCCCGCTGCTTGAAGGTCTTCGTGATTCCCTGCCCAGTGATCACGCTTTCTCCCTCGGTCCGTACGGCCCGGCGGCCCGTCCTGCCCCCCGCAGGACCGCGTCACGGCCCTCGTACGCGTTCCCGTTGCCCGTCCCGGCCTCGCTTCCGTTCCCGTTTCCGTTCGCGGAAGACGCTCCGCCGCCGGTCCCGTACGCGGTACGCGTGGCGTCCGCGTCCTCCCGCGCGTGGCGGGCGGCGACGGCGTGGCAGGCCACGATCCACTCGCCGCGCGAGACGGCGGGCGGCTCCTCGGTCTCGCAGACGTCCATGCGCAGCTCGCAACGCTCCCTGAAGACGCATCCCCGCGACGGGACGGTCCCAAGCGTCGGCGGGCGGCCGGGCAGCGCCCTGGCCTCCCCGATGTCGCCGATCAGGCGCGGGATGGCCCGGATCAGGCCCTGGGTGTAGGGGTGGCGGGGGGCGCCGAGCACCTCGGTGGTCGGGCCCTGCTCCACCACGCGCCCGCCGTACATGACGGCCAGCCGGTCGGCGACCTCGGCCACCACGCCGAGGTCGTGGGTGATCACGAACGTGGTGAGCCCGCGCTCCTCGTGCACCTCCCTGACGATCCGCAGGATCGTCGCCTGGGTGATCATGTCGAGCGCGGTCGTGGGCTCGTCCAGTACGACGAGGTGGGCGTTGAGCACCAGCGCGAACATGATGCCGACCCGCTGGCGCATCCCGCCGGACAGCTCGTGCTGGTGGGAGTCGAGCACGCGCGCGCCGTCCATGCCCATCCTGCCGAGCAGGTCCTTGGCGTCCCTGACCAGGCCCCGAAGGTCCTGGATGTCGTGCGAGCGGCCCAGGTCGAGGAGCTGCTTGCCGACCGTCTTGAGCGGGTTGAGGGAGTTCTGGGCGGCCTGGAAGACGTACCCGATGTGCCGTCCCCGCGCCCGGCGCAGCTCGTCGCCCCGAAGCCCGACGACGTCGCCGAGCCCGTCGATCTCCACGCTGCCCGAGCGGATCCTGCCGGGAGGCTGGACGGCGTTGAGCAGCGACAGCGCCAGGGTGGACTTGCCGGACCCCGACTCGCCGACCACCCCGGTGATCGTCCCGGGCACCAGCTCGAGGTCGATCCCCGACACGGCGGGGAGTTCCCCCGCCGAGGTCCGGTAGACGACGGACAGGTCGCTGACGCGCACTCCCGGCGGCCCGCTCCTGGCCGCCTCGCGGAGGCCCTCGGCGTCCCGAGCTGTGTTCCGGGTGCCCCGGCCGCTCCAGGTTCTCACGGCGGCGGACAGCCGCTCGCCCGGTGTCGCGGACACCTTCTCCGAACGTGCGAACATCTGGTCAGTCCTCCCGCAGCCGGGGATTGAAGATCTCGTCCATGGCGTCGACGACGAGGACGATGCCCAGGGTGAGCAGCAGGATCGCCAGCAGCGGCGCCAGCATGTAGGGCAGCGCGGTGGTCGTCGTCAGCGCGCCGCCGCCGAACACGGCGAGGTTGAGCATGACGCCCCAGTTGTTGGCGTCGAACGGCAGGACGCCCAGGAAGAACAGGCCCACCTGCGCGTACACCGCGCCGGTCACCGCGATGAGCATGTTCATCGCGATGAAGGGGGCCATGCTGGGCAGCAGTTCCCTGCCGACGATGTGCCCGCTGGACAGGCCGAGCCCCCTGGCCGCCTCGATGAAGCCGCGCTCGCGCAGCGAGAGGGTCTGCGCCCGTACGGCGCGCGCCACGCCTCCCCAGCCGAGGAGCCCGAGCACCAGGCCCATCTCGATCGCGCTGGTGAACTTCCAGACGGTCGACAGGACCAGCAGCAGCGGGAGGGCGGGGATGGTCAGCTTCATGTCGGTGATCCGCATGAGCACGGCGTCCCAGCGCCCGCGCCGGAATCCGGCGAACAGCCCGACGGCGGTGCCGAGGGCGACCGTGATGACGGCGGTGACCAGGGCGGTCAGCAGGACGTACCGGGCCCCGGTGATCACCAGGGCGAGTACGTCGGTGCCCTCGAAGTCGGTGCCGAAGGGGTGTGCCAGGCTCGGCGCCGCGTAGAGGGCGTTGTCGTCGCGTGGCAGCCGCGCGGGGTAGAGCAGCGGCCCGAAGATCCCCATGAACGCGAACACGCCCAAAATGGCCACGCCCACGATCCGGCTGGGCTTGCGCCGCAGGACCCGCCAGACGCCGCGCCGGAAGTTGCGCCGCAGCGTCGCGCGGGTGCCGGAGACGCCGGGGGCACCCGGGGTGCCCGAGGTTCCGGGGGCGCCGGGAACGCCGCCCGCGGTGATGACCGGCGCCGTCATGCGGCCACCTCCGCCGCCCGTATGCCCGTGAAGCCGTCGGCTCCCCTGATTCGCCCGGTCATGACGCCTCCTGTCCGGAACGGACCCGTGGATCGATCGCGGTGTAGAGCATGTCGGCCACGATGTTGGCGATGACGATCGCCACGGTGATCAGCAGGAAGGCCCCGCCCATCAGCGCGTAGTCGCGGTCGGTGATGCTGTTGAGCAGCAGCAGGCCCAGCCCCGGGTAGGTGAAGATCCGCTCGATGAAGATCGCGCCGCCGAACAGCAGGCCCAGCGAGAGCGCCAGGATGGTGAACAGCGGCAGGATGGCGTTGCGCGCCACGTAGCGGAAGATGATCCCGCGCCTCATGCCGCGCAGTTCGGCGGCCAGGATGAAGTCGTCGCCCAGCACGGTGACCACGCTCGACTTCATCGCCAGGATCCAGCCCCCGTACCCGGCCAGCGCGTAGGTCAGGACCGGCAGCGTAGCGTACTGGATCAGCGAGCCGACGTAGGCGGCGTTGAGGCCGGGTTCGAGCGTGACGTCCGCCGTGCCGCTCGCGGGGAAGATCGGCAGCAGGGTGGTGAAGACCGCGCTCAGCAGCAGCGCGAGGACGTACTGCGGCAGGCCGTGCAGGAGCGAGCCGGTGACGGCCAGGACGTCCCCCAGCCTGCTCGACCGCTTGATCGCCGCGTAGACGCCCAGGATGATGCCGACCGCGAAGCTGAGCAGGGTGCCGACGAGGACCGGCAGGATCGTCCAGGTGGCCGCCGAGCCGAGCAGGGTGGTCACCTCCGCGCCGGGGACGCTCAGCGACTGGCCGAGGTCGAGGTGGAGCAGGCCCCTCATGTAGTCGAGGTACTGCTCCCACATCGTGCCCTTCGGCATGAACCCGTAGAGCACCGCGACGGCGCGTTCGGCCTGGTCGGGTGACATGCCCTGCTCGACCAGCTTCTCGTAGCGGGCCCGCATGGGGTCCCCGGGGATGTTCCTGATGATCACGAAGCTGATCGTGGTGACCACCAGGATCATGACGAGCCCGCGGGCGAGGTGGCCCGCGAGGCGGCGTGCGATGACCGTCATACGCTGCTCTTCCTCTTGACCATGCCGAGCTGGAGCCAGACTCCGGAGGTGAGGCGCAGCGCGTCGCTCTCGTCGCCCGGGAATCCGGTGAAACGGGTGGTGTTGACGACCTGGGTGTTGACGTAGTCCCACAGCTGGATCACCGGGAGGTCCTGGTTGGCGGTCCTGGCGAGGGTCGAGACGATCCGCCGCTGCTCGGCCTCGGGCACGGAGTTCAGCCTGACCGCCAGCTCACCGGGGTTGACCCTGCCCGCGCCCCTGACGTCGATGGTCTCGGCGCCGCCCATCCAGTTGCCCTCCGTGCCGGGGGCGACGTGCTTGAGCCTGCCGCCGAAGAGCTGCCAGCCGTTCTGGGCCCCGTACAGGCGCTGGAAGATGTTGTACGGGGCGGGGCCGAGCGCCACCAGCCAGAAGCCGATGTCGTACTTGCCCGCCGCCATCTCCTCCAGGTAGAGCGGGTAGTCGGCGGTGGTGACGACCTGCGCGTCGATCCCGGCGTCGTTGAGCTGGCTGGTGACGGCCTTGGCACCGGCGAGCCAGTCGGAGAAGGACGCGGGCACGTTGATGGTCATCTTCCAGGGGCCGCCGTTGGGCATCGTCCACCGGCCCGCGATCTTCTTCATCCCCGCGGCCCGCAGCTCGCGCTCGGCCCTGGCGGGGTCGTGCCGGTACGGGTCCAGGGTGGCGAGTCCGTCGCCCAGCCACGCCTTCGCGGCCTGCTGGTGCAGCCCCGAGGTGGTGACCGAGGCGGTGCCGCCCTCGGGGGAGGCGACCTTGGTGACCTGCCTGCGGTCGATCAGGTACGCCAGCGCCCGGCGGACGTGCACGTTGTCGTAGGGCTTCCTGGACTGGTTGAACGCCAGTCCCTCGCTGACGGGCGAGTATCCCCTGACGACGGCGTTTCCCGGGGTCTCGGTGATCCGCCGCATCACCCCCGCGGGGACCGCGGTGAACGGCGCGCTGTCCAGCCTGCCGGAGACCAGGTAGTTCCAGACCTGCTCGTTGCCGGTGTAGTTGAGGATGCGTACCTGGTCGGCGGCGACGTTGGCCGCGTTGTGGAAGTTCCTGTTCTTGACCAGCAGCGCCTCGCCGGGGTTGACGCGCTTCAGGACGAACGGCCCGGCCGAGACGTCCCTGGGCGGGGCGAAGGAGATGACCCTGTCCGCGAGGCTGGTGATCCCGGCCCGTGCCGCCTCGGCCCCGGGGGCGTCGCTCTGCGCGAGCTTCAGCTTCTGCCAGAAGTCGGCGGGCAGCACGCCGCGCCAGACGTGCTCGGGGACGATGACGGTCTCCATGACGCTGCGGACGAAGGAGGAGCTCGGGTTCCGCGCCGCCTGGGTGATCTTGATCGTCCTGTCGTCCAGGATCTTGATGTCGGAGGCCGTACCGGCGGCGGAGGGGTCGAGGGCGTAGGCGGTGCCGCCCTGGGTGTAGGCCAGGCCGATGGAGAACCTCACGTCCTCCGCGGTGATCGGCGCGCCGTCGGACCACTTCCCGCCCGGGTGGAGCCTGAGGGTGATCGAGGACTGGTCGGGGGCGATCTGCCAGCTCCGCGCGACCCCCGGGTAGAACTGGTTCGGATCGGTCAGGTGGTTCTTGGTCCACCCGAGCCACTCGGCGTTGTACCCCCGGAAGGCGTTGCCCTTGGGGTTGTACGGGTTGATCGGCGCGTTCGCGTCGATGCCCGGCTTGAGCGCGTCGATCGTGGTGAAGACGCCACCGGCGGAGCTGTCCACATTGCCGCCACATGCCGCGGTGACGGCGGCGAGGCAGAGGGAGGCGGCTGCCGCCGCTAGTCGCTTCATGAACGCTCCGATGGGTATTCTTCGAGGTCAGGGCACCAATACCGGGGTGTAGGCGTTGTCCGGACAATACGTTCGACCCGCCATCCGCGTCAATTATCTCCACTCCTGTGACACTCTCTGTAGCTTTCCTTCACCGACGCTCCGCCCCGGCGCCGATCACCGCCGGCCCCGCGCGGAGTGGGCGATCCGGCCCGGACGGCGCCCCGGCCTGTCGTACGGTCGCGGTGACAAAGGATCGACGGATCGACGGAGGGGCGGACCACGGTGAACCTGGACGTCATGCTTGAGGACCTGCGAGAGCTCGTCGAGTGCGAGTCGTTCTCCGCCGACCATCCGGCGGTGGCCCGCAGCGCGAAGGTGGTCGCCGACCAGGGGCACCGCAGGCTCGGCGCCAGGGCCGAGACGATCATGGTCGGCGGGGTCACCCACCTGCGGTGGACCTTCGGTACGCCCAGGGTGCTGCTGCTCGGCCACCACGACACGGTCTGGCCGACAGGCTCCCTCCTGGCCCGCCCCTGGTCGGTCACCGACGGGATCGCCCGGGGCCCCGGGGTCTTCGACATGAAGGCCGGGCTGGTCCAGCTGTTCCACGCGCTGGCCGCGCTGCCGTCACCGGACGGGGTGTGCGTGCTGGTCACCGGGGACGAGGAGGTCGGGTCCCCGACCTCGCGCGCGCTGGTCGAGGAGTCGGCGCGCGGCTGCGCGGCCGCGTTCGTCCTGGAGGCGAGCGCCGGGGGCGGCGCGCTCAAGATCGCACGCAAGGGCACGTCGATGTACCAGGTCGTGGTGCACGGCCGCGGGGCGCACGCGGGGCTCGACCCCGCCAGGGGCGCGAACGCCGGGGTCGAGCTGGCCCACCAGATCCTCGCCGTCACCGGCATCGCCGACCAGGTGAACGACGGCCTGGCCCCCGGCGACCCGGCCCCCGGCGACCGAACGGACCGTGACCGAACGGACGGCAACCAGACGGACCGCGACCGGACGGACCTCGACCCGGTGGCGCGGGAGTCCCTCGGGCCGGTCACCGTCACGCCCACCGTGCTGTCGGCCGGGACCACCACCAACACCGTGCCCGCGCTGGCCCGCCTGTCGGTGGACGCCCGCGTGCCCACCCTCGCCGCGCAGAGGCGGGTGGACGAGCTGATGCGGGCGCTCTCCCCCCGGATCTCCGGGACCCGCCTTGAGATCATCGGAGGCCCGAACCGCCCTCCCATGGAGCACGCCTCGTCGGCCGGGCTGTTCGCCCTCGCCCGGAAGGTCGCCGCCGACCTGGAACTCGCCCCCCTCACGGGTGTCGGCGTGGGCGGAGCCTCCGACGGCAACTTCACCGCCGGGGCCGGTTGCCCCACCCTCGACGGGCTCGGCGCGGTCGGCGGCGGCGCGCACGCCGACGACGAGCACGTCGTCGTGGCCGAGATGCCCGGCCGCGCGGCACTGCTGGCGGGCCTGATCAGAGCGGTGCTCACGTAAGCGGCACGCTGCCACCGGCGACCGGCGTGACGGGGTCCGGTACGAGGCTGGAATCCGGGGTGGCCGGGGTCGGGGCGGAGGCGGAGGCTGGGCCGGGGGGTGAAAGTTACACCCCGGCCGGTGACGGCCGCGCAGGTCAGGCCCTCCCGGGTCGGTGGGTGGCTTCCCGCCCCCGCCCGGGGCGCCTAGCATCGGCCCCCACCGAGGCGGGAGCGGAAGATGCGAAGGACGGCACGCGGAAGCGACACGGTTCTGACGGTTCTGGCGGCCGCGATGGCCGCGGTCGTGACCCTGGGACTCCTCCTGGCGGGCACCGCGGTCCCCGCGCGGGCGGCGGCCACCAGGATCATGGCACTCGGGGACTCCATCACCGGCTCCCCCGGATGCTGGCGGGCCCTCCTGTGGAACCGCCTCGTGAACGCGGGCCACACCGGCGTCGACTTCGTCGGCACCCTGCCGCCGCAGGGCTGCGGCGTCGCGTACGACGGGGACAACGAGGGGCACGGCGGGGCGCTGGTCACCAACGTCGCCGACCAGAACCAGCTCCCCGGCTGGCTCTCGGCGGCCAGGCCCGACATCGTGATGATGCACTTCGGCACCAACGACGCCTGGAGCAACCGCCCGACCGCCACCATCCTGGCCGCGTACGGCAAGCTGGTGGACCAGATGCGGGCGAGCAACCCCGACACGAAGGTCCTCGTCGCCCAGATCATCCCCATGAACCCGGGCACCTGCGGTGAGTGCGCGCAGCGGGTCTCCGCGCTCAACGCGGCGATTCCCGGCTGGGCGGCGGGCAAGACCACCGCGCGGTCCCCGGTGGTCGTGGTCGACCAGTGGACGGGCTTCAGCACCGCGTCCGACACCTACGACGGCGTGCACCCCAACGCGTCGGGCGACCAGAAGATCGCCAACCGGTGGTTCCCCGCGCTGACGGCCCTGCTCGGCCCCGGGCCGACCATCACCCCGATCCCGACGTTCCCTCCCACCCTCACCCCGACGCCGACCGTCACGCCCACGGCGGGCGGCGGCTGCACGGCCGCCTACCGGACGGCCAACCAGTGGTCGGGCGGCTTCCAGGGCGAGGTGACCGTGAGGAACAGCGGCCCGGTGGCCGTCACCGGCTGGACGGCGAACTGGGCGTTCGCCGGGCGGCAGATCAGCCAGGCGTGGAACGCGACGGTGACCCAGTCGGGATCCGCCGTCTCGGCGCGGAACGCCGCCTGGAACGGCTCCCTGGCCCCCGGCGCGACCGCGACCTTCGGCTTCATCGCCTCGGGGACGGGCTCCCCGGCCCCCGAGGTGTCCTGCACGACCGGCTGATCGGCCGGACGCCCCTCGGCCGGGACCTTCGCTCAGGTCCCGGCCACCCGGCGCCGACCGTTCGGCCCCTTCGAACCGGGCCCCGGCCGGTGCCGTTCCCCGATCCGGGTCCCGGCCACCCGGCGCCCGCCGTTCACTCCCCGCCCCATGAACCTGAACCGGCCCCGCGAACCGGCGCTGCGAACCAACCTGCGACCCGGCCCCGCCAGTCCCGGCCGCCCTCGGTCCCGGTCCCGGTCCCGCTAGTCCCGGCCGCCGTTCAGGGCGCCGGGAAGTCTCTCCAGCAGGCTCTTCAGGTCGTCGGCGTGCTCCTCCTCCTGGGCCAGCAGGTCCTCGAAGATACGCCTGGTGGTCACGTCGTCGTTGCCGAGCCAGTTGACGATCTCCGTGTAGGAGGCGATCGCGATCCGCTCCGCGACCAGGTCCTCCTTGACCATCTCGATCAGGTCGAGGCTCTCGTCGTACTCGGCGTGCGAGCGCGCGGCCAGCGTCTCGGGGTTGAAGTCCGGCTCGCCACCGAGCTGGACGATGCGCTGGGCGAGACGGTCGGCGTGCTCCTGCTCCTCGGCGGCGTGCTCCAGGAACTCCGCGGCCACCACCCCGGCGTGGATGCCCGAGGCGGTGTAGTAGTGCCGCTTGTAGCGGAGCACGCAGACCAGCTCGGTCGCCAGGGCCTCGTTGCACACCTGGATCACCCGGGCCAGGTCGGCGCCGTAGGCCGACGTGATGGGACCCTTGTCGATCTCCTGGCGCGCCCGCGCCCGGAGCTCCTTGATATCTGTCAGGAATTCAGCCATGGGCCTGCCCTACCCAGAATCAGCGGGTTATCCAGTGGCGTCGGCCACAGTCGACGGCGTTTTGTTCGTGACGCCGCTTTCGGGGTAGCGGGCCGGTCGACATGGGAACAGCGACGAAGGTCCCGCAGACGCGGACCATGAACGGCGAAGAGCTCTCCGCCGACCACGCCTGGGCCGCCCTGCGCAAATACGGCCGCTGGCACCTGGTCCGCGACTCCGTCACCAGGTTCAGGTACGGAGAGGGCCTGACCAACTCCAGGGCCCTGGCCTTCCAGATCTGCCTGTCGATCATCCCCGGCGCCATCGCGCTGGTCGGGCTGAGCTCGGTGATCAACCAGGAGCATCTCGGCGAGGTGCTGGAGCTGGTCCTGAGCAGGCTCGCGCCGGGAGCGGGGGTGGACGCGGTCAAGGCCGTGCTCTCCGACAGCCACCGGCAGGCGGGCCGTACCGGGGGCGCCCTCGCGCTCTGGCTCGGCCTCGCCACCGCCCTGTTCTCGCTGACCAGCGCCATGGCCCAGGTCGAGCGGGGGGCGAACCGCATCTACGGCGTCGAACGGGACCGGCCCTTCCACCGCAAGTACGCCAGGGCGCTGCTGATGGCGCTGACGGCCGGTGCCTTCATGACGGCCGGTTTCGTGGTGATGGTCGGCGGCGGCGCCATCAGCAGGGCCCTGGCGCAGGTCTACGACTGGAACGACGGGGCCACGGAGGCGTTCAACCTGGTGCGCTGGCCGCTCGGCTTCCTCCTCGCGCTGCTGTCGACCTCGGTGCTGTTCCGCGCCGCGCCGCGCAGGAGGCAGCCCGGTCACACCTGGCTGGCGTTCGGCGCCCTGGTGTCGCTCGTCCTGTGGACGGCCTTCACCCTCCTGCTCGCCTTCTACACCGAGAGCAGCGGCACCTTCGGCGCCACGTACGGGCCGCTCACGGCCGTGATGGCGCTGCTGCTGTGGTCGTTCCTCAGCTCGATCGCCCTCTTCCTCGGGCTGGCGTTCGCCGCGCAACTGGAGGCCGTCCGCGCCGGGCGGGCGGGACCCGCCCACCCCGACCCCGGCCCCACGGCCGCCGAGGAGCGGGAACCCCTGGTCGGAGCGGCGGGCACGGCGACCATCGCGATCGCCAGGACGCTGGTGGAGACCGTGCGCAGGCGTCGGCCCGGCGCCGGGAACGGGCGCGGCCCAGCCCGTAAGTGACCCGTGAGTGACACGGCCCCCGCGTACGATGTCGCCCTCACCCATGATCACCTCTCGCGCCCCGGTGGCGATCCGGCGATGCCGGGGCGGCATCAGGACGTCCATCACGATAGTCAACTCATCAACTCAAGGCCCACAGAACCATAGTGAGATATATTCATGTGCGGATCCAAGGGGGTGCGAGGGTGTCGGCACAGGAACGCAGGCTCGCGGCCATCGCGGCGGCATCGGCCGACGCCTTCCGGGGCGGCGACTACCACCAGGTGAGGGCCGAGGACGTCGCGGAGCGGGTGCGGCTGCCGAGGGGCGCCGAGGGCGACAGGGGCCGCAGCGCCGTCTGGCTGTACAACGAGGTCAGGAGCCGGCGCGTGCTGGTGGCCCTGGCGGTCAAGCACGCCTTCGACGAGTTCACCTCCGGCGACGGCGCCCCGGAGCCGCCGCGCTCGCTGCTCGACGCGCAGCGCCTGGTCACGGCGGCACTGCGCAGGGTGGCGCGCTTCCACCAGGTGGAGCGCTTCATGCTGACCCAGGTGCGCCTGGGCATCGGCGACATCTCCACCTCGGAGAAGCGCCCGTCGGGCGGACAGGCCCAGCCGGTGTGGGAGATGACGGAGGTCTACGGCGCCACGGCCGCCACCGGATGGGAGGGCCGCGTCACCGCGTACGCGCGGTATCTGGAGCCCCGGCTGGAGCTCGCCGCGCTGACGGTCGGCGTCCCGCCCGCGGGGTGGGCCGCGGCGGGCGCCGAGCGCCTGTCGGAGCTGGCCTTCCGCTCGATGGCCGACGACCCCGAGGGACCGGCGGACCGCCAGGCGGCGGCGCTCTGCGCGCACTGGCTCACCCGCGACCTGTTCCCGTTGGCCGGGGAGTGGGCCGAGCGGCTGCACACCGCCGAGCGGACCGCCGAGTTCACCGAACGGACGGGCTCCGGCGGCCGTGCCGGGGCCCGCGCCCTGGAGGTGGTCCTGCAGGTCCTGCTCGACAGCAGTCCGCTGCTGGCGCGGGCGGCGGAGGTCGGCGGCGAGCTGGCGGGCCTGCTGGCGTCCGACGGCTCCGACCCTCGGACCCTGTGCGACGTGACCAGCAGGCAGGGCCTCGCCCTGCTGCGCCTGGGCGACCTGCCGGGCGCGAGGTCCTGCTTCGAGTGGTCGCTACGGGTGGCGGACGAGCTTCCCGGCTCCGCGGACGCGGCGTCGCTCGGCGCGCGGGCGCGGCACAATCTCGCCGAGGTGCTGGTGGAGGCAGGCCGACCCCGCGAGGGCCTGCACGAGCTGCGGAAGGTGAGCGAGCAGCGGGCCAAGGACGTCCCCGCCACCGGGATCTCCCCGGCGTGGCGGCGGTTCACGCTCACCCAGCAGGCGGTGGCCAGGGCCGCCTCCCGCGCGGGCCGGATCGTCACCGGCGTGACCGTGGCCGAGGCGACGCTGGCCGACCGCGAGCAGCGCCTCGGCCACGACAACGTCAACACCGCCTCGGCCAGGGTGACCCTCGCAGAGGCGCTGCTCGCGGCGGGCCAGCCCGCGCAGGCGCGCCACCACCTGTCCGAGGCGCTCCGGCCTCGGGCGCAGCACCTCTCTCCCGAGGGCTACTGGCCCCAGTACGACACGGTGTGCCTGGCGGAGATCGAGCTGGCCGCGGGATTCCCCGCCCAGGCGGTGCGGCTGCTCACCGGGGCCACCGTCACCACGGAGTGGTTCGCGCGGCAGGTGTCGCCCCGGCTGGGCGCCGAGGCGGCGCTGGTCAGGGCCGTGGCGCTCACCGCGTCGGGCGAGCCCGCCCAGGCGCTCGCCGCCCTGCGGGCGCTCCCCGCCGAACGGCCGGTGCGCCGCGCCCAGGCCGCCGCGCAACTGGCCCTCGGCGACGCGGCCGGGGCGGCGCGGGTGCTCGCGTCCCTCGCGAAGGACGAGCGCGGCATGGACGACGACTTCCCCGGCCAGGCGGAGCGGCTGCTGCTGACCGCCCGGGCCGCGTACGCCCTCGGGCGGGAGGACGAGGCGGAGGCCGCGAGCGCGGCGCTCGTCGCGATGGGCGAGGACGCGCTGGACGCCTCCCACCCACTGGTCCTCGCCGGGCGGCTGGACCTCGCGCTGTGCCGGATGGCTTCGGGCAGGGTGGAGGAGGTGGCGCCGCTGCTGGCCCCGCTGCTCGACCGCCGCCCGCTGGCCCACGGCCGCCCGCCCCTCGGCGACGGGCACCCGCTGCTGGCCGAGGCGCGGTCGGTGGCCACCCGGGTGGGCGAGCCTCCGTCAAGCACCCCGGAGGACCGCCTCTGGGAGGACGACTGACCGCGCCGCCCCCGGATCGTCAGTCATGGTTTTCCGTGACGAGCTCCGCGCGGCCCCGTACGGCGGACTCGCTTTCCAGCGCGGCGAGCACGGCGGGGCGGAACGGGTGGGCGGTGTCGAGGTCGGCGGCGGCCCTGGCGAGGTGTTCGACGAGGCCGTCGTGCCCGGACCGGGCCTCGGGGACGGGTTCCGAGCGGAGCAGGACGGCCAGCCCTCCGAGGCGGGACCGTACGGGGTCGCCGGACGCCAGCCGGACGGCGGCGCGCTCCAGGAGACCGGCCGCTCGCTCGGCGGGCCCCGTGGCGCCCGCCAGCCGCACCAGGCCGAGCAGGACGGCGGACCCGGCGTCGCCGGGATCGAGCGCGACGGCCACCTCCAGGTGCCGGAGCGCGGCGTCCAGGTCGTCCTTCCCTCCCGGGGGGAGCCGCCTGCGAAGGCGGAGGGCGAGCAGCGCGCCCTCGTCGCCGAGGTCGGCCGTGAGGCCGGTCCGGCTCCGTACGATGAGCAGGACGGCCAGGTAGGAGTGGCAGCCGGCCACGGTGGGGCTCTCCCGGCGCTCGGCGAGACCCGGCTCGCCGAGCACGCGGCGGGTCCACTCGACGGCCGCGTCGAGGTCGGCGGGCGACCCGCCGGGGGTCTCCGAGCGCGTCGCCAGCGCGAGGGCGAGCTCCCAGGCGGCTCCGACGGCGGCCTTCCGGTCGGCGGTGGCGTGGATCCTGGCCAGGAGGCCCATGCAGCGGCCCAGCGGCGTGGGATCGCCCGACGTCTCACCGAGGTGGGTGAGCGTGCTGGCCAGGTCGTACGCCGCCTTCGGCCAGAGCGGGTCGTCGTCGGGAGTGGCCTCCAGGAACAGGCCGAAGTGCCCCGCCGCCCGCTCCAGGTCGGCGGCGCTGCCGTCGGCGAGCCCCCTGCTCCGCAGCAGCCCGCCCAGGGCGAACGTCGCCTGGTGCGTGGCCGGGTCGCCCTCCGGCAGGTCGGGGAGCACGTCCTCGAGCAGGGCGACGGCCTCGCCGAGATCCGCGCGGCCCCCGCCCGGGCGGGTGACGCGCAGGGCCAGCGTCGTGCCCAGCCGGTAGCGCAGGTAGAGGGCCGACCACCCGTCGTCGCACTCGCGCAGGGCCGCCCTGAGCCTGTCGACCGCCAGGTCCAGGTCGTACGGCACCCCCCGGTCGGCGTGGCGGCTCAGCAGCAGCTCGGCGAGGGCCCCGTGGTCGGCGGCGCTGAACCAGGCGCTCTCCTCGCGGAGGTCGTCCGCCTCGGAGAGCATGGTGATGGCGACGTCGCGATCTGCGGGGTCCGCGAAGATCTCCCAGCGGACCTCGTGCACCCGTCCCACCAGGGCGAAGGACCACTGGTCGCAGTCGTGGGCGAGGAGCCAGCCCGCGTGTTCGGCCGCCTCGTCGAGATCCGCCCGGTTCGCGATGCCCGGGGCGTCCTCGTCCGTGCACCGGCGCAGGATCGCCTGGGTGAGAGCCTGGCGCCACCCCGCCTCATCGTAGGTGCCGGCCACCTCCGCCCGCAGGGCACGCAACCGCGTGACCTCATCCCAACCCATGCCGGATCTCCCTTCCGAGCCTGTATGGAACTATATAAATAGGATTCTCTCATCCTTGTGGCAAGTAAAGAACCGCTCCGGGAGGGGGAATGGACGGATCGGCGCCGATCGTCGTTCTTCCGGGGCACCTCCGGGACGCTCACGGCCGTCTCGACGCCCGCCGGTTCCGGGTGCTCGCTTTCCGGCCTCGCGGGCTCGGGCGGGGACGCGTGGTTTCTCACCGGTTCGCGGCGGGAGAGGCCGGGCTCCGGGGACGCGTACGCCCCGGCCCGCGGGCCCGTCTCCTTCGCGTCGAAGTCGTCACTCACCGCCGCTCCCATGCATCCATGTAAAGCTCCGGTCGTGGTTCCATATTGCCAGAGCTATACGAACCGGCACGACTCTTCTCACACCGGCCGATGTTCTCCCTCCCACCCGGTCACGCCCGCGAAACCTGACACTTTCCCGAGATCATGAAATCCGGGGATACGCACGGCACGACTCACCCGCGGCGCGAGCCGGTGAACATTTCCGTCGAACACAAAAATTTTTCCGTCCGGGATGCGGAGAGGACCCAGACGCGGGCGGCGTAGCGTGCGAGAACTCCCCGAAGGACATGTTCCCAGGCCACCGGCCACGCTCCGAAAGGTTTCGGATATGCTGCCGGGCATGCCAGGTAAGCCCCGGGTGACGATCGCCCGCATCGCCGAGGAGGCGGGCGTCTCCGCGCCCACGGTCTCCAAGGTGATCAACGGCAGGTCCGAGGTATCGCCGGAGACCCGCAGGCGGGTCGAGCGGCTTCTCCGCGAGCACGGTTACATCCGGCGCACGGCCGTCGCCGACGGTCCGGCGGGCCTGGTCGACCTGATCTTCGCCGAGCTGGAGAGCCCGTGGGCGATGGAGCTCGTCCGCGGGGCGGAGAAGGCGGCCTCTGAGGCCGGGGCCAGCATCGTGATCTCCGTCCTGCACACCCGCACGGGCCCCGGCCGCGACTGGCTCGACCGGCTCGCCGCCCGCCGCACCGACGGCGTGATCATCGTCGGCTCCCGGCTCTCGGCACAGCGGTACGACCGGCTCAACTCCCGCTCGATCCCCTTCGTGGTCGTCGACCCCGAGGGCGAACCGGCTCCCGGCGTGGCCTCGGTGGGCGCGACCAACTGGCAGGGCGGCCTGACCGCCACCCGGCACCTCCTGGAGCTCGGCCACCGCCGGATCGGCATGATCGGCGGCCCGCCCGACATGCTGTGCAGCCGCGCCCGCATAGACGGCTACCGGGCCGCGCTGGAGACGGCGGGGGTCGAGGTCGACCCCGCGCTGATCCTGCACGGCGACTTCCTCGTCGGCTCCGGCCACGACCACGGCCACACCCTGCTCTCGCTGCCCGACCGGCCCACCGCCATCTTCGCAGGCAGCGACCTCCAGGCCTTCGGCGTCTTCGAGGTGGCCAGGCAGCGCGGCCTGCGCGTCCCCGACGACCTGAGCGTCGTCGGCTTCGACGACCTGCCCCTGTCCAGGTCCGCCTGGCCACCGCTCACCACGGTCCGCCAGCCCCTGGAGGAGATGGCCTTCCTCGCCACCCGCATGGCCCTGGGCATCTCCCGAGGCGAGTCCCCCGAACCCCGCAGGGTCGAACTCTCCACCGACCTCATCATCCGCGAGAGCTCCGCTCCCCCACCCGGCTGACACCGGGACGACCGCCGACGCCTCCTCCCGCCGGTGAGAAGTGTGACGTCATCCCTGCTTCCCCGGCCCGCTTTCCGCGTCGTTCGCGGGTGGTTCAGCCGCCGGGGGCGGCCGGGGCGGTGAGGTCGACGCAGCCCATGACCTCCCGGCGGAGTCTGCGCGCGTGGTGCAGGTAGTCGCGGGCCAGTCCGGCGCGGCCTGCGGAGCGGTGCAGTTCGCCGAGTGTCTGGGCGGCGGCGGCCTCCCCGCTGCGGTCGCCGAGCTGCTGGAAGATCACCAAAGACCGCTCCAGCCGGGCCGAGGCGTGCGCGCGCTCACCCCGGACCGCCTGGAGGCCGCCCAGGCCCTGCATGGCGTACGCGCCGCAGTGGCGGTCACCGAGGCTCTCGAAGATGTCCAGCGCCTGCCCCTGGAAGCGCATCGCCCGGTCGGGTTCGGCCGACAGGACGTGCAGGCGGCCGAACTGCAGGGAGACGGCCCCCTCCCGGTGCGGGTCGCCGAGTCGCACGGCCAGCCGGAGCGCGTCGCCGAGCCAGCCGGCGGCCCGCTCCAGGTCTCCCGACTCCAGGCAGACCCGTCCCATCGCCTGCCGCGCGTAGGCCTCGCCGCCCGGGTCGTCCATGGCGAGGAACATCCCGAGGGCCCGCCGGAAGTAGCCGAGGGCGGCGACGTACTCGCCGCAGAACTGGTTCACCGCTCCCAGCCCGCAGATCGAGATCGCCTCCCCCCGTAAGTCGCCCAGCTCGCGGAAGATCGTCCGGGAGCGCCGGAACATCCCGGCCGCCTCGGAGTAGCGGTCCTGGTAGAGGCAGACCTGGGCCAGGCCGCGGAGCATGGCCGCCTCGCCCTGGCGGTCGTCCGCCAGGCGCGCGGCCTCCAGCGCGGTCCGGTGGGTGCGCTGCCACGCGTCGAAGTGGCAGCGCAGGTCGAAGTAGGGGACGAGGGCGGCGGCGAGTCCCCAGGCCGAACCGGCGAGCCCGGCGTCGGCGGCGATCCCCACCGCGCCGACCAGCGCGTCGTGCTCGGCGTCGAGCCACGACAACGGGTCGGCGGTGAGCCGCTCCGCGGTGTCGTCCGGCAGGTTCCAGCGGACGGCGCTCTTCGCGGTCATGCCAAAGATCGTGGTGGGCAGCCGTGCCGCGGCGGTCTCCGCGGTCGCCGTCCAGGCCCCGAGCACGCGGGTGAGCGCGTGCCGCTCGGCGGGACCCGCGGCCTTCTCCCCGGCGGTGCGGCGGAACAGGTCGTGCAACCGGTAGCGGGGCTCGCCCAGCGGGCCGGTCCCGGCGAGCTGCACCAGGTTCGTGTCCACCAGGACGTCCATCACGTCGTCGGCCCGCCGCCGGTCGAGCACGGCGCTCGCCACCCACCCGGGCAGCGGGCCGGGACCGAGGAGACCGAGCGCGCGGAACGTCCTGGCGGCGTCGTCGGGCAGCAGCCGGTAGCTCTGCTCGATGCTGCCCCGTACCTCCAGGTCACCGGCGCGCAGCTCATCGAGCCTGCCGGGCTCGTCGGCCAGCCGCCGCAGCAGTACGTCGAGCGGCTGTCCTGGCCGCCCGGCCAGCCGCGCTCCGGCGATCCTGACGGCCAGCGGCAGGAACCCGCAGTGACGCACGATCGCCGAGGCCGCCTCCCTCTCCCCGGCCACCCGCTCGGCGCCCACGATCCTGCCCAGGAGCTCCTCGGCCTCCTTCGGCGGCGGTACCTCCAGCTGCAGCCGTAGCGCGCCGGGCAGTTCCGCGATCCGGCGGCGGCTCGTCACGAGCACCGCGCAACCGCTGCCGGGCAGCAACGGGCGCACCTGGGCGGCTCCCGCGGCGTCGTCGAGGAGTACGAGCATCGGCTGCTCGGCCAGCAGGGACCGGTAGAGCGCGGACCTCTCGTCCGTACCGCGCGGCAGGGCCGCGTCACCGACACCCAGCGCCCGCAGCGCCTGGGCGAGCAGCTCGCCCGGATCGGCCGGCTCCGGGTCGGTGCCGCCGAGGCTCAGGTAGAGCTGCCCGCCGGGATAGGCGTCCCGTACGGCATGGGCGCAGCGCACCGCCAGCACCGACTTGCCCACCCCCGGCGGCCCCGACACCACGGCGACGGCGGGCGGGCCGCCCGGCCGCCCCTCGCCGGGGGAGATCGCCCGGGTGAGCGTCGCCACCTCCCCGGCCCGGCCGGTGAAGTCCGGTACGTCCGCGGGCAGCTGGCGCGGGGGGCCGCCCCCGGCCTGCGACGGCGGGGCGGTCGTCGTGGTCACCGGGTCTCCGTGGAGGGTGGTCCTGGGTTCTCCGGTGGAGACGGCCGGGTGCACCGGGGGTACTGGGTGCACCGGGTAGCCGGTGGAGGCGGCCGTCCTCACCGGGTCCCCGTGGAGGATGGCCCCGGGTTCCCCGATGGAGACGGCCAGGTGCGCCGGGTCTCCACGGAGGGTGGCCGCGGCGGTGGGCTCCCCGGTGGAAACGGCCACGGGCGTGGGCTCACCGGTGGAGACGGCCGTCCTCGCCGGGGCCCCATGGGGGACAGCCAGGTGCACCGGGTTCCCGTGGAGGGGAGTCGCGGTCGCGGGTTCTCCGGTGGAGACGGCTAAGTGCACCGGGTTTCCGTGGAGGGTGGCCGCGGGTTCCCCGGTGGAGACGGCCGGGTACACCGGGTCCCCGTGGAGGGTTGCTCCGGTGGAGACGGCCAGATGCACCGGGTCCCCGTGGAGGGTTGCTCCGGTGGAGACGGCCAGATGCACCGGGTCCCCGTGGAGGGTTGCTCCGGTGGAGACGGCCAGGTGCACCGGGTCCCTGTGGAGGACGGCCCCGGGTTCTCCGTGGAGGACGGCCGGGTCTCCTGAGAGGACGGCCGCGTGTGCCCGCTGGAGTTCGGTGCCGGGTTCGACGCCGAGCTCGGCGACCAGGCGCCGCCTGATCTCGGCGTAGGCGCCGAGTGCCTCGGCCTGGCGTCCGCTCCGGTGCAGGGCGAGTATCAGGCGCTGGCAGAGATCCTCCCTGAAGGGGTGCTCCGCGAGCAGCCCGCGCAGCTCACCGGCCGCGGTGGCGTACCGGCCCAGGGCCATGCCCAGGTCGACGAGCCGCTCGGCGGCGGCGAGCCGTGCCTCCGCGAGGGCTTGCAGGCGGCCGTCCCAGAGCGGGCTGCCCGGCAGGTCGGCCAGCGGGATGCCGCGCCACAGCGCGAGCGCCGCGCGCAGCGAGCCGAGGGCCCCGTGCGCGTCCCCCGCGTCCTCCGCCGCCCGCGCCCCGGCCAGCAGGTCCTCGAAGAGGAGCAGGTCGAGCCGCTCCACCGGCACCTCGATCGCGTAACCGTTCGGGCGGGCCAGGATCGCGACACCGGCCGCGCCGAGGCCGCCGCGCAGCGAGCTGACGTAGGTGCGGATGTTGGCATGGGCGGACCTCGGCGGGCGCCTCGGCCACAGCACCTCGACGAGGTGCTCCGCGCCGACCGTCCGGCCCGCGTCGAGCAGCAGCGACGCCAGCAGCTGGCGGGGCTTGGTGCCACCGACGCGGGCCGGACGGCCCGCGATCCGGACGTCCAGCGGGCCGAGCACGCTGAATACGGGCTGATCAACCACTATGACCGCACCTACTCCTGCTGTGGAGGGGTTGCAACCGTTCAGTCGTTCAGTTGGGTCGTGTCGTTCGAGCGGACCGCGTTGTTCGAGGCAGACAGCTCTTTGTACCGATTTCAGGTGGTGCACTATGCCGGTTTTGGAGGTTTCTTATACGGCCTGACCGGACCCTGGACCCCGGCAAGATCTCTTCAGAGAGATCCAACAGATAGTGCTCGGTGCGGTCAAGACCTTGCCCACCGGTACTGCGAGAAAGGATCCGCATGCGATTCACAGGGGTGTTCACGACAGGGTTCGCCCTGCTGCTGGCCCTGACGGGCGGAGCCGTCGCGGCGAGCCCGGCGGGGGCCGCTCCGGCCGGCCAGGCCCGTACCACCGGCGTGGCCGCTCCGGCACAGGTCACGGCGAGCATGGCCCCGGCCTTCCAGCTGCCCTTCCCCTGCGGCCAGACCTGGGCGGGGAACTCCAGCGCGAGCACCGCGCACCGCGCGTGGGAGATCGACTTCAACCGGGGCAGCTCGCCCGACGCCGACCTGGGTGACACCGTCGTCGCCGCGGCGGCGGGCACGGTCGGCATCTCCTCCCACCAGGGGTCGGTCAACCGCTTCGGCAACCTGGTCAGGATCGACCACGGGGATGGCTGGTCCACCTACTACGCGCACCTCGACTCCCGTTCGGTGAGCGTGGGCGCCCAGGTGTCCAAGGGACAGAAGATCGGCACGGTCGGCAAGACCAGCGCGCCGGGCAACAACGTCAGCGCCCACCTGCACTACGAGGTACGGCTGGGAAGCGGCTACCCGGGCAACATCCAGAAGGCCGTCTTCGGCGGGGTCACGTTCGGCTACCCGGCCCAGACGCTGACCGCGTGCGGCGGCTCGGCGAATCCGTACACCCCGGAGGAGGTGTGTGGCAGCGGCTACGACGTCGTCGACAGCGCCGCCCTCGGCTCGGCCGGAACCGTCTACCTGCTCTACAACACCGCCAACGGCAACAACTGCGTCACCACCATCAAACGCACCTCCCTCGGCACCGCCACCGCCGCCACCGCCTACCTCGAAGTCCAAGGCAAAACCCGCATCACCGACACCGGCAACTTCGCCTACTACGCGGGCCCCGTACGCGCCGCCGCCCCCGGCACCTGCGTCAAATGGGGCGGCAAGGCAGGAAGCTCCACCTACGACAGCCCCTTCGAGCACTGCGGCTGACGACCGGGGGGCCACCCGACCGGCGGCCCCTTCCCCGTCGCGCTCCCAAGCCCGCCCTCGACCGCGTCGCCCCGAACCCCTCCAAACCGGAAGGGGCGGCCTGCCCGGCGCCCCTGCCGCGAATCCCCGTAATCCCGAGGAGAATTTCCGATGGCCCGATTCCGACGTCTCGCCGTACTGCTGGCGGGCTCGCTCATCCCCCTCGCCTGCCTGTCCGGGCAGCCGGTGAGCGCCTCCGCCGTTCCCGCCGCGTCGGCCTCGCTGGTAAGCCCGGTGGCGGAGGCGTTCACCCGCGCCGCCGCGACGTACGACGTCCCGCGTGACCTGCTCGTCGCCCTCGGGTACGCGGAGACCCGCCTCGACGGCCACGGGGGAACGCCGAGCGCCAGCGGCGGGTACGGGATGATGCACCTGGTCAGCACCCCCGCCGCCCGTACGCTGGAGCGGGCCGTGAAGCTGACGGGGCTGCCGGTCGCCACGCTGAGGTCGGACGACGCGGCCAACATCATGGGCGGCGCCGCGGTGCTGCGTGCCCACGCCGACGCGCTCGGGCTGGACGCGGCCGCCAGGAAGGACGCCGGACGCTGGTACCGGGCCGTGGCCGGATACGGCAACGCCTCCTCGCCCACGCTGGCCCGGCTGTACGCCGACACCGTCTACGAACTGCTCGCCGAAGGGGTCCGCGCCGTCACCCCCGGCGGCGAGACCGTTGTCGTGACGGCGCGGGCGGTACGGCCCGAGCGCGGCGCGTACGCCGAGGCGGAGGACCTGGACAGGACCTTCGCCGCCGCGGCCGTCGACTACCCGCAGGCCCACTGGGCACCGGCGCACTCCAGCAACTACGCCGTCTCCAACCGCCCGGCCGGTGACGCGATCGACCGCATCGTCATCCACGTCGCCCAGGGCTCCTACGCGGGAACCATCTCCTGGTTCCAGAACCCCGCCGCGAAGGTCTCCGCGCACTACGTCGTCCGTTCCTCCGACGGGGACATCACCCAGATGGTCCGCGAGAAGAACCGGGCCTTCCACGCCGGGAACGACAACCGGCGGTCGATCGGCATCGAGCACGAGGGCTTCGTCAACAACGCCTCCTGGTTCACCGACTCGATGTACCGCGCCTCGGCCGCGCTGACCCGCGACATCGCCGGGCGGTACGGCATCCCCAAGGACCGCGCCCACATCGTCGCGCACTCCGAGGTGCCTGGCGCCGACCACACCGACCCGGGCCCGCACTGGGACTGGGCCAAGTACATGCAGCTGGTCACGGGCACGTCCACCAACCCGTACACCCCGGAGGAGGTGTGTGGCAGCGGCTACGACGTCGTCGACAGCGCCGCCCTCGGCTCGGCCGGAACCGTCTACCTGCTCTACAACACCGCCAACGGCAACAACTGCGTCACCACCATCAAACGCACCTCCCTCGGCACCGCCACCGCCGCCACCGCCTACCTCGAAGTCCAAGGCAAAACCCGCATCACCGACACCGGCAACTTCGCCTACTACGCGGGCCCCGTACGCGCCGCCGCCCCCGGCACCTGCGTCAAATGGGGCGGCAAAGCGGGCAGCTCCACCTACGACAGCCCCTTCGAACACTGCGGCTGAGCCCCTGCCCGCCTCCGCGCCCCTGACGTCGCGGAGGCGGGCACCGGACGTACGGAGGCTCGTGAACGGCTCGGAGAACGGGGAGGCCGCCCCGGGAACAGCCGCCTCACGAGCCTTCGTACCGTGCGCGGTACGAAGGCTCGGCCGTGCGCCCCGCACCGGGCCCGCTCGGGGGTGTCGGCGTCGTCGGTGCCGGGGAGGGTGCGCTTCGCACCGATTGCGACGTGCCTCTAATCCCGCGAATCCAGCGACGAATTAGCACGATATTTCATACGATCTCGCGATAGCACTTCTCTCGTATTACCTTTCCCCATATGGTGACCCTGCCCTGCGAAAAACCACGGCTATAGGCCATTACATCCGCTATGTGGCCGCCAGCGACAGGGGAGAAGCCCATGGCCGCTTCACGATGGAGAACCACCCGTCTCGCACTCGCCGTACTGCTCGTCAGCGTCCTGGTCGCGGTCCCCACGGGCACCGCGACCGCCACGACAGGCGGAAACGCCCCGGTCGGCGCCGCTGCCGCGCGGAGCCTCGACGACATCAACGAGGACATTCGCAGCGCCCAATACATCATCAACCGGTTCTGGGCGACGCACTGGACGGAGTTCTTTCCCGGCAGGTATTCGCCGCCGCGCGTTCTCGGCGCGTACGACGGCGCGTGGGGCAACGCGACGACGTGCCAGGGATATCCCCTTCCCGATGACAACGCCCTGTACTGCTGGCCGCCCTACGACTTCGTCGCGTGGGACGTCGACCTCATGCGCATGGGGTACCGGCAGGGCGACGCCTGGGTCTATCTGATCATCGCGCACGAGTGGGCCCACGCCGTCCAGGCCCGCATCCCGGAAAGGCTGCTGTCCCGGCAGCTCGAACTCCAGGCCGACTGCCTCGCCGGAGCGACGCTCTTCGGAGCCGCCGAGGACGGCACCCTGTTCTTCGAGACCGGCGACACCCAGGAGATCGCGGCGGCCCTGCGGGCGCACGCCGACGACACCCCGTGGACCGACGTGAGCGACCACGGCACCTCCGCGCAACGCCTGGGCGCCTTCAACCGGGGCGCGCGTCAGGGCGTGGCGGGATGCTTCGCGTGACAGGGGCGCTCCCGGCTCACGACCACCAGAGCACCCGGCCCGCAGCCGGGTAGGACCCCGGCCTGGATGATGGAGGGGTCATCTGGGCCGGGGTCATGACCTCCCCGACCGGTGCCACTCACACCGGTCCAGAAGTGTCACGAACCCCGCACACGAACCCCGCACACGAACCCCGCACGCGAACCCCGTACACGAACCGGATCCCCGCACGCACGCCCTGCCCACACGTATTTCCGGGACGTGTGTACTCCGGCACACGCGTACTCCTAGGACGTGTGTACTCCGGCACGCGCGTATTTCCGGGACGTGTGTACTTCCAGAACGTGTGTACGCACGCCCGGCCCGCGCGCACTCCTGCCCACACGCCCCTATAGCCAGCGGCTCGTGCTCACGTTCCCGGCCCGCGTGCGGGTCTCCCCTCCCGCACGCGGGCCCCGGCCCGCGCGAGTCCCCTCCTCCCGCGCGGGAGCGATGACCGGAAGCTCAGACGCGGATGCTTCCGGCACGTTCCATCAGGGCGGCCAGGCGGTTCGCCCGTTCGGTGTCACCGGCGTGCAGGGAGGCGGTTCTGGCGATCTCCAGTGGCTCCATCGCCGCCGGGAGGCGGCCCGCGTCCATGAGGAGGTCCGCCCACTCCCCCGCCACGGCGGCCAGGTAGTCGTGGTCGGCGGCCTGGGCGTTCTCCGACAGGGCCAGCCTGTGGCGGATCGTCACCGACTCGGCGTAGGCGGCGATGGCCTCCTCCCGGCGGCCCAGCGCGGCCAGCTGCCAGCCGAGGCCGTGCAGCGCGGTGGCGAAGGTCACCGAGTAGGCGGGCGGGTTCTCCGTGGCGAGCCTGCGCCGGATCGAGACGGCTCTCGTGCTGTGCGGCACGGCCTCCTCCAGCCGCCCCAGTGACGCCGTCCGCTGGGCGAGGGTGTGCAGCGCCATGGCGAGGCTCGGCTCGTGTGCCACCGGGTTCCCGAGGGCGAGTCCCTCGTAGATGGCGACCGCCTCGCGGGCGGTGTCCAGGGCGGCCTCCGGCATGCCGATCCGGCCCAGGTCGTAGGCGAGGCCGTTCAGCGAGCCCGCCAGCTGGGGCAGGTACTCGTCGGGACGCGCCTCCGCCAGCTCGCGCCTGACGGCCACCGCCTCGCGTCCCGCGTCGACCGCGTCGTGCCTGCGGCCCAGCCGGACGTACCGCGTCGCCACGTTGGCCAGGCACAGGGCCAGGTCGGGAAGGTAGGTGTCACGGTCGTCCGCCGCCAGCCGCCGGATGATCTCCAGGGCCTCCTCGCTCGCGGCGAGCGCCTCCCTGTGGCGTCCGGCGGCCCCGAGCCCGCTGGAGCGGCGGCTCAGCGACAGGGCCAGGCGGTGCTGGCGCTCCACGGTCCCACCGGGAGTACCGGACCCACCGGGAGTACCCGAGGCATCGGCGATCTCGCCGGAACCCGGACCCCCGGCCGATCTCCCCGCCAGAGATCCCGCCGCAGACCCGTCCGGGGATCCACTCGGAGATCCGTCCGGAAATCCGGCCGGTTTGCCGTGCGGCTCCCGGGGGAGCCGGGCGGCCGTCCCGCCGTCCTCCGCCCTCACCGGGGTCTCCCCCGGGCGCTCCGGTCCGCGGGCCGGAAAGGGGTGGCGTTCATCCGTTCTCCTTGAGCGTGGGGAACTCTCCTTGAGCGGTGTCAACGGGATCCGTCTCGCTTCCTTTCGCCGGACCGGGTCCATCGGCGGCGATGGCCGGTTCCTCTGATGTATTGGAACGCTCCGATTTCCGGGGTGGAGAAGCCCGGGGCCTCTCGTACCGCTAGACGGAGCTGTGCGCCGAGAGCCACCTCGTCCTGGCGGGAAACCTCCTGTTCCGGAGGCCGGGGACGGCGTCGGCGTCCTTCTCGCCGGAAAGCGGTTCGGCGCCTCGCGGGCCGTCCGGCAGCACCTGCCAGACGGGATCGCACTTGACGAACGGCCGGTCCCGTTCGGGTTCCCCCTCCGGGGCCGGTGTCCAGAGCGTGCGGACGCCGTGCTCGTTGACGAGCCTCAGGTGGGTACGGCACCCGGGGCAGCGGATTCCTCCCGTACCGAGCTCCTCGCGCCGGGCGGTGAAGTAGCCGTAGTGGTCCACGCCCCGCTCGTCCCACGACAGGTCCATGTGCCGGTCCCAGTCGACCTTCGCGGCGGCCCTGCCCCGGGGGGCGCAGACCGGGCACGGCACCCGCATCTCGTCCCAGAACCGCGAGGCCGCCAGCTCGGGGTCGCGGTCGCCGGTGACGGCACCTCCCCCGCCCTCCGGAGATCTCCGGAGCCGAGGGGCGGTGGTGATCGGGTCGGCGTGGTTGATGAGCCTGGCGAAGCGGTCGGCGTGGGCCTCGCTCAGGAGGGGAGCGCCCAGGACGCCACGGGCGGTGAGGTGCTCCAGCCGCCGGATCCCCCCCGAGGGCCGGGCGGCGTACGCGGAGGTGATCATGGGCGGGGTGGAGCCGCGCGGCAGCAGCCACAGCGTGGCCAGCAGCTCGCTCACCGTCCAGAACGACGCGAAGTAGTCCGGCGCGGGATGGACGATGGCCCGGCCCGTCGCGATGATCTCGTACATCAGCCGCGCCACGCCCTCCCACATCTGCTGCCGCGTGACCACCTCGGCCGGGTAGGAGTACTCGCGGGGCGGCACCATCCGCACGGTGACCGAGTGGGCCCGCTCGAAGGCCGCGCGCCACTCCTCCGCCTCCTGCCGACGCTCACCGTGGAAGCTGAGGAAGTAGTCGGCCGGGTCGTCGAACATCCAGTAGTGCCCCCGGGTTTCCGGCAGGCGCGGCGCGGGTGTCCGGACCGCGCCCAGCGCGCGGCGCAGGCGCTGCTCCAGCCACACGCCCAGCTCCGCGTTCGCCAGGGTCTCGCCGTGGACGGGGGCGTGGCTGGCGCGGGTCAGCACATTGCGCGGCAACGGGGTACGGCTGAGGATGATGCTGCCGGGGTCGAGTTTGGCGCGCATGTTGAAGGCCGCGTAGACGTCCCCGGAACCCCCGACCGAGCAGTCCCACACGACGAAGGTCGACGCCCGCTGCGCCGCGAGCGCGGTGGCCCGGCCCGCGCCGGGAAGAGCGACCGCCAGGCGGATCCCCAGCCGCGCGCAGATCGGCCGTATCCAGTTGTCCAGCAGGTCGTGGCCGCTCTCGGTCGGTGGCACGAAGGCCGTCATGGTGGCGTTCACGCGACCACCCCGGCCAACCCGGCCGCCTTCGCGCGCCCGCTCCCCCCGGCCCGTACGACCGGCGCGACGGGCGCGACCCACACGGCCCGCGCAGCACGCACGGCCGGTGGCAGGCGGTACGGGCGGCGTCGCGGGCGCAGCCGGTGTTCCCTCCCGAGGTGGGACGTGATGCCCATCTGATGCTCTCCCCCCTGGCGTGGCACTCCATGGACGGCTGTCTCCGGCACCGGCGGGTGCGCGGCGTCCTCTCGCGCGGTCATCCGTCCAGGTGGGTTTCCAGGAGGGTGACCAGCTCGATGACGCCGTGGAAGGGGACGGGCTGCGCGGAGTCGTCGGATTCGACCGTCCCGGCGATGTGACCGGTGGCGGTCCTCTGGACGTCGATGGTCAACCGCATTCCGGCCTCCTGTCGGCGCCGCTCTCCCGGCGCTCTGGCAGGCGCTCACGGTAGTCGCCGGGAACCCGGAAGGCGTCCAGGTACCACCCCTACGGATGGCGCGACGGACTTCGACGTGCCCGCCTCCCGTACGCGCCGCCGGGTGCCACTCCCCGGTTACGGGTTATTCGCCGTGTTCCTCCGGGTCGGCCAGGACGGCGCGGAGCTCGATCCGGTTGGTGACGTTCAGCTTCGCGTAGATGCGGTTCAGCTGCGTCTCCACGGTGCTGATCGCCACCGAGCGCTTCTGCGCGATCTGGCGGGTGATCATGCCCTCGCAGACCATCGCCACGACCTCGCGCTCGGCCCCGGTGAGGTTGCCGAAGGCGGCGTTGGGACCGTCCACGGAGAGCCTGAGCTCTCCGGCCGTCCTCAGCGCGAGGGCGGCGTAGGCCGCGGCGCCGGTACGGTTGAAGGCGACCAGTGCCCGCCTCAGCAGCCGTTCCGCCTCGGCGTGGCGGCCCCGGGCGTGCTGGGAGCGCGTCATCACCAGGTCGATCCTTCCCGCCTCGATCGGCAGGCCCACCTCGCGGGCCAGGGCGAGGGCCTCCTCGCACTCCCGTACGGCGCCCGCGTGGTCTCCCCTGGCCGCGGCGATCTGGCCCCGCACCCTGGCGATGGACATCAGGGTCGAGCGGCGACCGCTCGACGCGGCCCGGTCGCTGAAGACGCCCAGCGCGGCCTCCGCCTCCTCGACCCGGCCGAGCTGGGAGAGCGCGTCGGCGCCGACCGGGCCGAACAGGTGGGTGCCCGGCTCCAGGGAGTCGTAGTGCGTCTCGATCGCCTCGGCCGCGCTGAGCAGCCGCTGGACATCGCCCTGGGCCTGGGCGATCGCCGCACGCGCGCCCGCCGCGTAGGCGAGGCTCGCCCTGCTCTCGACGATCGGCGCCCATTCGGCGGCCTGGCGGGCGTGCTCCTGTGCCCGGTCCCACTCGCCCCGGGCGGCGCGGGGGAAGCAGGCCAGGGAGTGCAGGAGCGCGTAGTCCCAGACCCGCTCGTTCTCCTCGGCGTCGCCGACGGCGAGCCTGGTGAACTGGACGGCGTCGTCGAGCCTGCCCCTGCGGTACTCGACCTCGCCCAGGAAGCCGAGTGCCTGGCCGACCCGCAGCGCCTCTCCGCGCGTGGCCCGCGCGACGCTGTCACGCAGGTCGGCGGACGCGCCCTCGAGGTCGTCGGTCCACAGCCGGATCATGCCCCGGGCCACCAGCCCGTCCAGCCCGGCCACCGAACCCGGCAGGTCGGCGTCCGTCAGGGACGCGAGGGCCTCCTCCGCCCGTCCGGCCAGGGTCCAGCCCAGGGAGCGGGCGAACCAGGCGAAAGCGCGCACCCACGGCTCGTGGCTGCCCGCCGCGACGGCCGCCGTACCGTACTCGACCATCTCGGGGTAGGAGAGCTCGACCACCCCGATGATCGCCAGCTGGGCGGCGATGCGCGCCCGCAGGTCCACGGGCGCGTGCGGGTTCTCCGTCCTGTCGCGCCCGGCGGCGCCCAGCGCCTGGACCAGCAGCAGCTTGGCCTCCGCGACGCGCCCGGAGATCAGGGCCTGGTAACCGGCGACGTAGTCGCGCCAGGGACCTCGCGGCGCGGCGAGGATCTCGCTCTCGTAGCGCCGGGCGACGGTGGCGTCACCGGAGACCAGCAGGGTCTCCGCGGCCGTCAGCAGGCGGGCCACCCGGTCGGGTCCCGACGGGGTCAGCTCCACGGCGTGGCGGGCGTACACCGCCGCCAGGGGAAGCCTGCCCCGCGACAGCAGGAACTGGGCCTCCTCCTGGGCCAGCGCGGCGAGCTCGCCGTCCGTGCCGCCGCCGGACGCCGCGATCCCGTGCCACAGCGCGCCGGGACCGCCGAGCAGGGCGGCGCTGCGGTGCAGGGCGCGGCGGCGCTCGACGCCGGAGTCGTAGTAGATGCGGTCCCAGACGAGCAGGGTGGTGAACGCGAACTCCTGCCCCGCCGTCCCGGGGATCTCCTTGACCAGCCCGGCGCCGACGGCCTCCGCGAGCGGCGTCGTGGCGTCGGCGACGCCGGAGAGCGCGCGCAGGTCGGCCAGGCCGAAGCGGCGGCCGAGCACCGCCGCCGCGCCGACGACCTCGCGGGTACGGCGGTCGCACGACGCCAGCCGCGCCACGACGGCCTGGGTCATGCCGCGGGGGGCGGGCAGCGGGCCGTTGCCGAAGTTGATCGAGTGCATCTCCACCTGGTCCAGCAGGAGGAGTGAGTGCAGCGCGTTGCCGTCGGTGTGCTCGTGCAGTCTTCTGGCGCCGGAGGGGGTGAGCCCGTCGTGGCCGGTCGCGACGGCGAGCCTCACGAGATCTCCGGCGGGGAGCCCCTCGACCTGGAGCAGGCGTCCCTGCGGCGAGTCGAAGATGCGTGCCCAGCCCTCGTGAAGCTCCAGACGGGGCGCGTCCGGCACCGCTCCCGTCGCGTACCCGGGGGCCTGGTGGAGGACCAGGAGCATGACCTGTGCGTTGCGCAGGCGCCGGGCCGCCAGGCGGAGCGCGGCCATCGACTGCCGGTCGCCGCAGTGCGCGTCGTCGACGACCACGATCAGCGCGTCCGCGGCGGTGAACTCCGCCGCGAGGGCCTGGCCGATGAAGGCGGCCTCGGCCTGGCCCGCCAGCGTCCTGGCGAGCATCGGGGTCGGCAGCTGCTCGGCGATCTGTTCCAGGACGCCCCAGGGGTGGGCGAGCGCGTCCTCGTCACCGAAGGCGCGGATGGTCCGCACGCCGGGCACGGTCTGCAGGAAGCGCTCGACCAGCTCGGTCTTGCCGATCCCGGACGTCCCTCTGACACCCACGATCCGCGCGTCACGGCGTCTGGCCTCCCCCCACGCCTCCCCGAGGAAGTCGAGCTCCCGCTTCCGGCCGATGAACAGCGGAGAGGTTCTGCCGTGCAACGCAGCGCTCCCTTTTCACGATTCACATGTTCTTGACGGCGATTATGGGTCAGAAATCAACCTATCGGCACGTATTTCATCTGAATATTTTTCACGAAGTGGATTCGAATAAATTTCACATCGTCCCCGCGCCTCGCGGATTCTCCTGCCCCCGCGAAAACCGAACGCCTTTCGGAAGCAGACTGCGACCATCCGGACACGCTGGGAACCCATCACCCGAAAGGTCCACAATGCCTCTTCCCTTGGCTCCTCACATGGTGTTTCCCGGAATGGGACCGATCCACCGTCGCCGAAGAGGTGACGGTTCATGGATACAGTCGGCCACAAAAAGGTCACGGCTATTGATTGCCGCACGTGCGGTACGGATTTGCCGTGATCGGCGATTTCTGCGCTCGGTAAGTATACGGTGACACGAAGTGGTCAATACCTCGCACATTACGCGGGAACCCACACGCCGGATACTGAGTGCGATTTCCCAACCACGATCCGGGACATCCACTCAGACACTCGGACCGTAGACGGATCGTGGGCGATGAGGGGTGTCCGGTCGCCGGGACGGACCCCGAGCCCGCGCGGGGCGTTGGCGAGCCTGGCGGCGCTGGAACCGAGCTCGCGACGTTGGAACCAAACTCGCAGCAGGTCCGCCGCTCCCCGTGCGCGACCATCGCGGCCCGCCCGCCGGGCTACCGTACAGAGGCTCGCGGAAGGAAGGGCGGCCCAGTCGCCTGCCGCGGACCCGCCGGGTCCGGCCCCCCACGAGCCGGACCAGGACGGACCGCGACCGGGCGTGCCCGGTCCGGACACCTTGGGACCCGGTGTCCCGGCACCCGGCGTCGCGGAGCGGGATCGTCATGCCGCGAAGTCGGCGTCGAGACCCGTCCCGCGCGGCGGGGTGGCCCGGTCGTAGTATTCCAGCCATTCGGTGACCATTCCGTCCGCCACGCTCAGCACGCCGACGACCGGAACTCTCCGTGGTGTCCCAGGACGTCGAGCTCAGCACGCCGACGACCGGAACCTCCCCGCGGCGTCCCAGGACGTCGAGCTCAGCACGCCGACGACCGGAACCTCCCCGCGGCGTCTCCGGACCTCGAAGACGCCGACGACCGGGACCTCCCAGCGACGTTCCCAGATGTCGAAGACGCCGAGCCGTTCCGGGAACGGCCGGTGCCCGTACGCGCGGGGTGTGCCGCCCCTCCGACGCCCGCACGCGCGGGCCGGTCTCTCACCGCTCGCGGGTGTAGGTCAGCTCGAAGTCGAGGTTCCAGGTCACGCCGTCCGCCGACATCTCCCAGCGCCCGTCCACGGTGTCGCCGTCGGCGCTCAGCGTGCCGGTGAAGCGCTGGTTGAACCCGGGCGCGTCCCGCCACATCGTCCACACGTTGTCGGTGAACGTCATGCGATAGACCCGGTGCACGCCCCGCGCGTCGGTATACAGCGTGGTGAACTCCTCGGTGGCGTCGTCGAGGCCGATCAGAACGATGGTCGGGAACGGCGCGTTGTCCCGCCACGGGGTCGGCGTGGTGGGCGGGATCGGATCGCTGTCGGAGTACTGGCGCAGGAACACGCCGCCCTCCTGCCAGGCGAACTCGGTCCAGGCGGTGCCGACGCCCTTGACCTTCGGCTGCACCGTCCACCGTCCGACAAGGACGTCGAGCCGTGCGAGCACGGGATGCCTGTCGTCCATCTTCGTGTCCTCTCGTTGGCGTCCTCACAAGTTACCGACGGCCGGAAGCGGGAGTCCGTCCGCGGTCCCGCTCCCGGCGCACGGCGCCTCGGATCGCGTGGCCCGGTACCCGGCGAGGTGGCGCGCTCTCACGTCGAGTTCGGCTCGCGGGTCACCCCGTGGAACCCGCACGCCACGACCGGCGCCGACCCAAGTCCCCCGCGTGAGGTCCCACGCCGGACGTGAGCCGAGGACTCCGGCGGCAGCCCGGGAAAGGCCGTCCACACGGGCACCGGCAGAACCCACCGACCGGCGAGCGGGCCGGGCCGTGGCCGTACGGCATGACGCACGGGCTCAGCCGATGTCGTACGGGGTGGCGCGAGCTCAGCCGATGCCATACGGGGTAGCGCACGGGCTCAACCGATGCCATACGGCGTGACGCGCGGGCTCAGCCGATGTCGAGGACCGCCTTGCCGTGCAGTCGGCGGCCGAGGAGGGCCTCGACCGCCTCCGCGGCCCTGTCCCAGCCGCCCCGCCAGGAGATCTGCGGATCCAGGCCGCCGTTCGCCACCTGCCCGGCCAGCCAGGTCAGGTCAGGGGCGAGTACGGGGCCGGACAGCAGGTAGAAGGTGACGACCGACCGGTCGTGGCGGCCCTGGTCACCGGACAGCGCCCCGGCCGGGAAGCGTTCGGCCTCGTCCGTCGCGTGCCCGACGGACACCAGCGTGCCCCCCTCGGCGAGCTTGCCGAAGGCGTCCACCAGCTGGTGTCCGCCGACCAGTTCCACGACGCCGTCCACCGGGTCGCCGATCCCGGACGGCCCGGCGACCACCTCGTGCGCGCCCAGTGCCCGCAGGCCGTCCCCGTGCGCGACCGGGTCACCGGTGGACGCCGTCACGTGCGCGCCGCCGAGCCGGGCGAGCTGCACGGCGTACCGTCCGACCCCGCCGGTGGCACCGGTGACCAGCACCCGCCTGCCGACGATGGGACCGAGCCGCCGCAGGGCGCGCAGCGCGCTGGCGCCCGCCACCGGGACCGTGCTGACCGCGCCGGGATCGGCGCCCCGCGGCACCGTGCCGATCAGCTCCGTAACGACGGCCCGGAGCTCCGCCCACGCGCCGTCGCCGGAGAGTGTCACCACCGGGGTGCCCTCGGCCGGACCGGAGCCGTCGGCGGCGGCCCGCTCCACCACCCCGGCCGCGTCCCAGCCCGGCACCGTGCCCTCGGGGGCGTTCTCCAGGCCGGACTTCACCTCGCCGTAGTTGAGGGAGGTCGCCGTCACCCGGATCAGCGCCTGGTTCGGGGCGGGGTCGGGATCGCGGACCTCACCGAGCCGCAGTCCGCCGGGCACGGAACGATCGACAAGCAGAGCACGCATGTCATGCACCTTTCATGAGGACAGTGGTGACCACGGTCGACCACAATAACGCCACTGAGTGGCATAAACCTACAAGAGGCATTCATGCTCCACTAGACTGACCGCGATGACTACCTCACCCTCGCCGACCGCACCGGTCGCATCGGCCGACCGGCTGCCACTGCGCGAACGCAAGAAGCTGCGCACCCGCCAGGCGCTGATCGACACCGCCCTGGAGCTGTTCACCGAGCGGGGTTTCGACGGCACCACGCTCGACGACCTGTGCGATGCGGTCGAGGTCTCCAAACGCACCTTCTTCCGCAACTTCAGCAGCAAGGAGGACGTGGCGACGGCTCCGCTCCACGACCTGTGGACGGCCTTCCTCGACGACCTCGAATCCCGCGACCCCGGTGGCCGTCCCGTCCTGGAGATGCTGCAGGACGCCCTGCTCGCCACCCTCGACCGCATGACGGCCGAGGGCTGGGCGCGTCGCGTCCGGCTCAGCCACCGGCTCGCGGAGAAGACCCCCTCGATGGACGCGCACGGCCTGCACTTCTGCGACCGCACCAGCCGCGCCGCGCTCGCGATCCTGCACCGCAGGCTCGTCCTGACCGACCCGTACGACCTGCGCCCGCGACTCGCCCTCGACATGCTCGTCGCCGCGTTCCACCGCGCCCTGGAGACGTGGACGTCCCGGCCCGGCCCCACCACCCGCGCCGAGCTGGCCGCCCACGTCCGCGACGCCTTCGCCGCGATCCCGGGCACCCTCACCCTGACCGCGGGACTGCGGGACGAGATCTGAGCGCTTCCTCCCCGCTCAGCGAAGCTCGTCGAGTTTCTCGACGGGAGTACGAGGCCCGCGGGCACCGTGCCATGGACGGCGTCCCGGCTTCCGGGAACTCCCGTACGCCGCCGCCACCGTCTTCGTCGCTCCGGAGTCGACGAACGAAACCCCGCCGCGTGACGACGGCCGTGACGCCCGGCCACGGGTAGTTCCCGCCGCGTTCGATCCCGGCGATCCCACCGGCACCCGCGAGGAGCGGCCGTCAACGGCGGGCCGGTTCTCATGCGCCCAACACCGAAGAAGGTGGTCGGCGCGCACGCGTCCGGGCCGTCCACGCGGCACGGCCCTTCCCTGTCGCCACCACGGCACCGATTCCGCCGGAGGCGCCATCGTCGGCGCGGCACCGAGCGAGAACGGACGCCTCGACGGCTCGAAGACCGCGATTCCGGCCGCCCCGGCGAGCCGGCCAGGACCGATGCCACTCGCGAGCAGGGATGAAAACCTCCTCGTTCTCTGCTGTACAGTCCTTCACTATGAAAACCGTTCCCATTTTCATAGTGGGTTCCCTCCTCCTGACGCTCGCCGCCTGCGGGAGCGCGAGCGGCACGTCCACCGGCGCCGTCGGCGAGGCCGCGCCCATCGCCACGGAGCTGACGAGTTGCGGCCTGTCCCTCAAGGTCGCCTCACCACCGCGTCGGGCGGTCTCCATGGAGCAGAACGCGACAGAGATCATGCTGACCCTGGGGCTCGCCGACCGGATGGTGGGCACGGCGTACCGGACGGACCCGGTGCTCACCGAACTCAAGGCCGACTACGACAGGGTCCCCGTCCTGTCCGCCCAGTACCCCGGCCGGGAAGCCCTGCTGGCCGCCGGGCCGGACTTCGTCTACTCGATGCGCGCCTCCGCCTACGCGCCGGACGCCGGTGGGGCCAGGAAGGATCTGGCCGGGCTCGGAATACCCGCCTACCTCTCCTCCAACGACTGCGAAGACCCCGGCCTGATCCCCTCCTCCGTCACGTTCGACGCCATCTTCGGTGAGATCGGCGACATCGCGAAGATCTTCGGTGTCCCGGAGCGCGGCGAGAGCGTGGTGGCCGGTCTGCGAAAGCGCCTCGACACGGCCAGGACCACGGCCAGGGACGCGACCGGCGCGAGTCCGGACGTGAAACTGATGTGGTACTACTCCGGGACGAAGACCCCGGCCATCGCGGGTCGCGGCGGGCTGCCCGACACCATCGGCACGTTCCTCGGTGCGGGAAACACCTTCTCCGACATCGCTCAGCAGTGGTCCGAGGGAAGCTGGGAGAAGATCGCCGAGCGCGACCCGGACGTGATCGTGCTGGCCGACCTCACCCGTGGTGGTGACGGCGACAGCGCCGAGGCCAAGATGAGCTTCCTGCGCTCCGACCCCGTCGCCTCCCGGCTCACGGCGGTCAGGAAGAACCGCTTCATCGTCGTCCCCGGATCGGCGATGGACCCCTCGATCAGGAGCGTCGGCGCCGTGGAACAGGTCGGCAGGGGCCTTCGGGACCTCTACAACTGACCCCGCGCACAGACCCCGCACCCCCGCGAACCGCGAACCGCGAACCGCGAACCGCGAACCGCGAACCGCGAACCGCGAACCGCGAACCGCGAACCGCGAACCGACGACCGTACCCCGCGGACTACAGACCGCACTCTGCGCTCCACGGACCGCACTCTGCGGACCACGGACCGCACTCCGCGGACCACAGACCCCACCCCGCGCCCCACGGACCGCGCTCCGCATTCCACGGACCACACCGGCGCGCGACCGCCGACCTCCTCCGGAGACCATGATGACCACCCCCACCGATCTCCCCGTTCCCCCCGCCGATTCCGTTCCCTCAGCCGCTTCCGTGACCTCGCGGGAGCTGTTCTCCTTGTGGGAGGAGCAGCAGGCCGCCTACGTGGCCCACCGCGAGAACCGCTTCCAGGTGATGCTCGACGTGCTCGGCCTGCACTGCCCCGCCGACCCCACCGTGCTTGACCTGGCCTGCGGGCCCGGCTCGATCACCGACCGCGTACTGAACAGCTTTCCCGGGGCGCGCGCCGTGGCCGTCGACTACGACCCGGTACTGACGCGGCTCGCGCGCTCGGTCCTGGCGCGTCACGACGACCGTGCCACCGTGGTCGAATCCGACCTGGCGCACACGGGCTGGTCGTCGGCACTGCCCGGATGGAGCTTCGACGCGGTGCTGACCTCCACGGCGCTGCACTGGCTCTCCCCCGGGCAGCTGCTGAAGGTGTACGCCGAGCTGGCGCGGCTCCTGCCACCGGGCTCCGTACTCCTCAACGCCGATCACCTGCGCTTCGGCGACGGGCATCCGGCACTGCGACGGCTGTCGGCCGCCCACGACGCCGCCGTACAGCGATCGGCCTTCGCCGACGGTGCCGCCACGTGGGAGCGGTGGTGGGCCATGGCGGCCGACCACCCCGAGCTGGCTCCCCTGCTCGCCGAGCGCGAGCGGCGTTTCGCCGACCGCCCGCCGCAGCCTCCGGCACCGCTGGAGTTCCACCTCGCGGCGCTGCGTACGGCGGGCTTCACCGAGGTGGGAACCGTCTGGCAGTACCTGGATGACTATGTCATCTTCGCCCGGCGCTGACCTCCGATGACCTCTGACGACTCCGTACGCACCACCGCGACGGCCGGACCCGCCGGGCCCGAGATGCCCGCCACGGCTTCGCGGACCGCGCGATGGCGGAACGCCGTCGCCACGCGGCGGACCATGCGGCGGACCACGCGACGGACCGGGCGGCGGGACGGGCGGCGGGACGGGCGGCGGACCGGGCGGCGGGACGGCGTCACGGTTTCACGGACTGGGCGGCGACGCGCGCTCTCGGTGGGCGGCGCGGGGCTGGTGCTCCTGCCTCTGTCGGTGGCACTCGCGGTGACCGTCGGGGCCGCGGGCCTGTCGGTGGGCGACGTGTTCCAGAGCGTCGCCGCGCACCTTGGCCTCCCGGTGGAGTCCCCGGGCCCGCTGCGGGACGCGATCGTCTGGGAGCTGCGCCTGCCACGGGTGCTGCTGGCGACGCTGGTCGGAGGTGGCCTGGCCGTGTGCGGGGCGGTCCTGCAGACGTTGACCCGCAATCCGCTGGCCGACCCCTACCTGCTCGGTGTCTCCTCCGGGGCGTCGACCGGGGCGGTGGCCGTCCTGATCCTCGGCCTGGGGTCGGGGACCGCGGCCGCCCTGACGGCGGGGGCCTTCGCCGGTAGCCTGGCGGCCTTCTGCTGCGTGCTCGTGCTCGTCGGCGCGACACCGGGCGGCTCCCTCCGCGTCGTACTGGCGGGAGTGGCGGTCTCGCAGCTGTTCAGCGCGCTGACCAGCCTGGTCGTCATCTGGGCCGGTGACGCGCAGAGCACCCGGGGCGTGACGTTCTGGCTGCTGGGCTCTCTCGCCTCGGCGAGCTGGGGCACCGCCGTTCTCTGCGCGGTGGTGACGGGGATCGGCCTGGCGGTCTGCTGGGCCGCCGCCCCAGCCCTGGACGCCCTGGCCTTCGGGCGCGACATCGCCGCCTCGCTCGGCGTCGCCCCGGGCAGGACGCGACTCCTCCTGCTCGTCACCACCGCGCTGAGCACCGCGGTCCTCGTCGCCGCGAGCGGCGCCATCGGGTTCGTCGGCCTGGTCGTCCCGCACGCCGTCCGCTTCCTGGTGGGCGTCCGCCACCGCGTGCTGCTACCGGCCTGCGCGCTGTACGGGGCGATCTTCCTGCTGTGGGCCGACACCGCGGCGCGCACATTGTTCTCCCCGCGTGAGGTACCCGTCGGTGTCCTCACCGCGCTGATCGGCGTCCCGGCGTTCGCGATCATCATGCGTGGAAAGAACGCCAGGTCATGAGATCCGGACACCCGCGACCTCACGTGAAGCGTCCCGGCTTTTACTGTGAGCCGGGCGTCGTCACCAGATTCCCTGCCGAGCTGTCGAGCTGTCCAGACGTTCAGCCGTCTCAGGCCGGGCGTCGGGCCACGATCTCGTGCCCGCGCAGTGGTGCCGTGCAGGCGTCGCACGTCAGCTGGACCTGGAAGTCACGCCCGCACGCAGGGTGGGTGTAGACCAGGGCGGGTCCCTCGGCCGCCCGGAACCATCGCTGTCCCCAGTCGATGCCGGTCATCGTCACGGGGAAGAAGGCGCGGCCCTTCTCCGTGAGGTGGTAGCTGAGCCAGTCGGGCCGCTCGGCGCCGGGTATCCGCTCGAAGACGCCGAGCTCGCAGAAGACTCGGAGCCGATCGGCGACGATGGTGGGCGGGGCACCCAGGTGCTGCTCGAATTCGCGGAAGCGGCGCAGTCCCTGGAAGGCGGCGCCCAGGATGGCCGCCGACCAGCGGTTGCCCACCAGTGCCATCGTCTCGGGGAACATCCCGGCACCACCGTCAGCGGTGGAGGCGGTGGAACCGGTGGGGGCAGTGGATCCGGAGCGGCGGCGGGTCGTGGCGGCGGGCACCGACCGTTCCCAGGTGCCGCTCGGCCCGAAACCGCCGACGACGTCGCGGGGCCGTACGGAGCGCGAGCAGGCGGCGCAGGTGAGGATGGGCAGGAACTCCCGGCCGCAGCGCCGGTGGACCATCCGGGGCAGCGACTCCTGGTGCTCGGGCACCCAGCGCGACTCCCACGCCCAGATCGACAGCAGCGTCGGCCACAGGTCCCGTCCCCGCCTGGTCAGCCGGTACTCGAACCGCTTGGCCCTGCTCTGGTACTCGACCCGTTCGAAGACGCCCATCTCGGTGAGGAACGCCAGCCTCCGGGTGAGCACGGCGTGCGAGATGGGCAGCTCCTGCCGCCATTCCCCGTAGCGGCGCACGCCGAGCAGGGCGTAGCGCAGGATCAGGAGGTTCCACTCGTCGCCGATCAGCCCCAGGGTGAGACCGACGGCGTTGGTGTACCCCGGGGGAAGCCGCGTGGGACGGTCCATGGGGTGCACGAGCACGCGCGTCCCCTGTGGACCACGGTCCCGAACAGCCTCCGCCGTCTCCCCTCCCGAGGTTCCGGGATCGGGACCGGTGGGTTCCGTCCCCGTCGTGTCGCGACCGGCGATGCCCGTTCCCTCCGCGTCACGACCGGCGGTGCCCGTTCCCGCGCCGTATGGACCGGCGACACCGCTTTCCGCCGCCACAGGCCGGATCGCGGACCGGATCACGGGCCTGGCCACGCCGGTCACGGCCTCAGGGCGCGGGCCGGTGACTCGGCGGCACACCGGCCGGGGATCGAGTCGCCCGCCGCCCGGGAGGCGTGCGTACCGCTGGAGATGCCCTCGGGAGTCCTCGGCCCGACCGGCTGACCGTCGGCCATCCTGGCCGCGTCAAGGATCAGGCACTCGGAGCGATCTTCGTTCATGTCGGTGGTCAGCGTAACAAGGTAACCTCCGCCCTCGGCGGATGATCCCGCACGCGGCGCCGTCACGAACTCGCCGCCGTACACACCGGCGGGCAGGTCAAAGCGCTCCTTCGTGGATGATCCCGGACGCGGCGCCGTTACGGGCCCGCCGCCGTGCACATCGACGAGCGGGTCAGAGCGCTCCTCGGCGGAGGACCCCGGACGCGATGCCGTCGCGGGCTCACCGCCGTGCACATCGGCGGGCGGGCCGAAGCGCTCCTCGGGGCCGGTGCGCGGGACGGGGCGGACCGGCCCGTCGAAGCGCATGTGCCGTCCCGGATCACTCGGCACCGGAGCACTCGGCACCGGACTACTTGGCACCGGACTGTTCGGCGCCAACGACGAAACTGACGGTCGTGGTCGTACTGCCGCCGATGTTGAGTGTGCCGAACCGGCGCGCCCCCTCGACCTGGTAGTCACCGGCCCGGCCGGTGACCTGGCGGGCGGCGTCCAGGAGCATCCGGACCCCGGTGGCGCCGACCGGGTGACCACCGCCGATGAGACCGCCGCTCGGGTTGACGGGGATACGCCCGCCGATCTCCAAATCGCCGTTCTCGATGGCCTTCCAGCTCTCACCGGGTCCGGTGATGCCGAAGTGGTCGATCGCGGCGTACTGCGACATGGTGAAGCAGTCGTGCGTCTCGATGCCGTCGAGGTCGTCGACGCCGCCGACACCCGCGCGGGAGAACGCGTCGAGCACCGCGCGGCGGACGTGCGGCAGCGTGTACGGCTCGTCGCGGCTGCGCTCCAGTTTCATCGCGAGCGGGAGCCCGACGGTCCGGTGTCCCCAGCCGAGCACCCTGGCGAGACGGCCGCCGCGCGCGAGTTCGGGGTGGCGGGCCAGGAAACGCTCCCCGGCCAGCACCACTCCGGCGCCGCCGTCGGTGATCTGGCTGCAGTCCGTACGCCGCAGCCTGCCCTCGACCACCGGGTTGGCCTCGTCGTCGGCGACGAAACTTGCCTCGGTGAACGTCCATCCGCGCGTCTGCGCGTTGGGGTTGGCCCTGGCGTTGCGGAAGTTGAGCTCGGCGACGGCCCGCAGGTGGGCGTCGTCGAGGCCGTAGCGCCGGTCGTACTCGTCGGCGAGGGCGCTGAACATGTGGGGCCACATGAACGTCGCGTCCTGTCCCTCGTGGCCCACCCACGCGGCGGCGCCGAGGTGCCCGGCGGCGAGGTCGCCGGGCACGGTGCGCTCCAGCTCCAGGCCGAGGACCAGGGCGCAGTCGTAGCGTCCGGACTCGATGTCGGCCATCGCGGCCAGCACCGCGACGCCGCCGGAGGCGCAGGCCGCCTCGTGCCGGGCAGAGGGGACCTCCCACAGCTCGGGCTCGACGGTGGCGGGCATGCCGCCCAGCTGGCCCTGTCCGGTGAAGAGCTGGCCGAAGGCGTTGCCGACGTGGATGACGTCGATGTCGGAGGGGGCGAGACCGGCGTCGTCGAGGGTGCCGCTCACGACCTCTCCGGTGAGCTCGGCGAACCCCTGACCGGCCCGCGACCAGTTGCGGGCGAAGTCACTCTGGTAGCCGCCCAGGATCCATACCGCGTCCGGCATCGCACGCCTCCTCTTTCGTCGCGACGAGCTTCTCACTACAACAAGAAGAGTATGCCGTCGGCGGGTCCCGATGGGAGGGGGGCGCGGGCGTCTCAGATGGAGGGCGGCAGGGCCGACAGCATGTCGAAGCGGCGGTCGCCCTCGTACAGGGGCGTCTGCGTCTGCGGGGGCGTCGGGAGGGACGCGGGCAGGGGGTCGTACAGGGGGGTGGGCGTCGGGACCGGTGTCGGGACCGGGAGGGGCGGGGGTACGGGGCTCAGCGACCTGTTGCCGCTCTCGTAGAGGACGGCGTACAGCCCGCTGATCAGGCGCCGCACGTCCCGCTCCGGCCGGACCACCAGGCGCATGAACTGGCTGGTCATCCCGAGTTTGTTGCCGCAGTCGCGGACGTGCAGGTTGTGCTCGTCGAGCAGCTGGTCGCGCAGGGCGGCGCCGTCCCTGCCCCCGGGGAGCCGTACCAGCAGGAAGTTTCCCTGGGAGGGGAAGACGGTCAGGCCGGGGACCCGGGTCAGCTGGTAGCGCATCGACTCGCGGTCCAGGGCGACCAGGCGGAGGCTGTCCAGATACTCGGACATGTACTGGCGGATCATGAAGACCACGGTCTCGGCGAAGGAGTTCAGGTTCCACTTGGGCAGGGCGCGCCGCACCCTGTCCGCGAGCGCGGGGTTGGCCACCATGTAGCCGAAGCGGATGCCGTGCAGCCCGAAGTTCTTGCCGAGGCTCTTCAGCACGACCACGTTGGGCCGGATGGCGGCCTCGTTCGCGACGCTCGGGTACGGCTCGGCGTCGACGAAGTCGATGAACGACTCGTCCACCACGACCAGGTCGAGGTCGACGAGCCTGTCGAGCAGGGCGATGACCTCGTGGCGGCGCAGGTAGCCCCCGTCGGGGTTGTTCGGGTTGCAGATGACCGCCACCCGGGAGCCCCGGTGCCGGATGAAGTTGACGTAGGCGTCCACGTCCAGCGCGAACCCCTGGTTCTCCGGCAGCGGATACATGTCCACGCGCTTGCCGGTCTCCATCGGCTGGTCGGTCCAGCGGCCGAACGTGGGGATCGGCACGGCCAGGCTCTCCCTGACCATCAGGTGGTCGATCCAGGTGATCAGTTCCGTCGACCCGTTGCCCATGACGACGGTCTGCGGGTTGAGGCCCAGCACCCCGCAGAGCTCGGCGGTGATCGTGTCGGCGTCGCTGGGATAGAACTTCAGGATCGTGCTGAGGTTGTGCTCCAGGACGCCGAAGGCCTCGGGGGTGGGAAAGTACGGGTTGCAGGGGATACAGAAGTCGACCAGCTCCTCCCCCTCCTCCGGCGCGGCCCGGATGAGCGAGAAGTACGACGGGCTGTGCGCGGTGGTGCGCACTCGGCTGCGATCGGTGGGACCGGCCAACTGGGGCCTCCTCCTGACGGACCTTCCGGCTTCTGACACCCCCAGCTACGCACCTGGATACGGGCTGGTTCAGCGGGGTCCGGGCGGGGGTCACCGTCGCCGGAGCTCACAGGCGGCGAAACCTCGCGCCCGCAGGGCTTCCGGGACGCCGATCTTCACCGGGTCCTGAGTACCGACCACATGTCCCTCGTGAACGACGGCGAGGTTGCGGCACCAACGCTCCGGCCGCCACCGCGAATCGTCTGCCGGAGCCTCGGCCCAGGGGACGCCGATGTACGTGGCCGCCAGCAAGATCCGGGAACCGGTACGACTCGGCTCTCCCTCTGGTGAGCGGGTTGATCTCTGTTTGGCGACGGCGCGGACGTCCTCGCGGAGCGGGTGCATAGGATCACCGGCATGGCACTGCGACCTGTTCAGGTGAACATCAAGGCCCTTGACGCCTCGGCGGTCGGCCGGTTCTGGGCGGAGGCGCTCGGCTGGAGTGCTTACGGTACCGGCGTGACCACCTACGTCGGCCCCGGCGGCGGCCTCGTCTGGCCGGACCCGGTCGCCGTCTGCGTCGACGTCGTTCCCGTCCCGGACCCCAAGACGGCGACGAAGAACCGCGTGCACATCGATCTCGCCACCACCTCCACGGCCCATCAGGCGGAGTTGGTCGCGCGCTTGAAGGCTCTCGGTGCGACGCCTGTCGACGTGGGGCAGAGGGACGTGCCGTGGACGGTCCTGGCCGACCCGGAGGGCAACGAGTTCTGTGTGCTGGAGCCTCGGGAGGTCTACCGGGACACCGGGCCGATCGCCGCGGTGGTCGTCGACTGCGCGGACCCGCGGGCCATGGCCCGGTTCTGGGGCGAGGCGATCGACTGGACCTCGCACGAGGTGACCGACGACCAGGCGTCGTTGCGCTCCGCCAAGGGTATCGGCCCGTATCTGGAGTTCCTCCGCACACCCGGCACCAGGGCCGTGCCGGACCGCGTCCATCTTGACCTGCTGCCGTACCCCGGTGACGACAAGGCGGCGGAGGTGGCCCGGCTGCGGGCCCTCGGCGCCACCGACCTCGACATCGGCCAGGGCGACGTCCCGTGGACATGCCTGACCGACCCGGAGGGCCACGACTTCTGCGTCCTCGCCCTATCCTGACGCGAAGCCTTAACGGCGGGCTGCGGCAGCGGGAGCCCCCGTCGCCGGAGAAGGCACCGTGAGGGCGTGAGGGCGGCTGGTTCGCCGGTGAGCGCCGGTCCGTTCGCCTTCTCCGACGCCCCGGCTCGCATGCTGGGGGTGTCGTCACGCGTCGGACGTGGTGATCCGGGCGAGGGCGACGCCACCAACGATCATGGACAGTGCGACGAGGCGGCCGACCGTGATCGGATCCCGGTTGACGACGATGCCGAGGGTGATCGCGCCGACCGCGCCGATGCCGGTGAAGACGGCGTAGGCCGTGCCGACGGGCAGGGTGTCCATCGCCCGCGACAGCAGGTAGACCGCGGCGGCGGCGAGGACGAGGCACAGCAGGGTGGGCAGCGGCCGGGTGAAGTTCTCCGTCGGTTTGATGCTCTGCGACCAGGCCACCTCGATCAGTCCGGCCAGCACCAGCAGTGCCCAGCTCACGTCGCCGCCCCCCACGCCTTCTCCGATGCCTTCTCCGGTGCCGGGCCCCGGGCCAGGTCATGAGCCAGGTCTCGGGCCAGGGTGCGTACGGTGGCCTCGGCGGAGGCGTAGGACTCGGCCTGCTTGTCACGCAGGTGCGCCAGGGCCGGGTCGATCAGGGAGTTGACCAGTTCCGCGCTGACGAAGGCCGCGTCGTGGACGGCGAAGTGCCCGCTGAAGAAGTCACGTAGATAGCGTTCCTGGTGGTCGTAGGGCTCGCGCGGTGTGCCGGGCGCGTACGAGCCGCCGCGCGCGGAGACCACGACGAAGCGTCGTCCCGCGAGGGACATGCGGGGGAAGGTGATCTGGTCGATCCACGCCTTGAGCGAGGCGGGGATCGAGAAGTTGTACATCGGGGTGCCGATCAGCACCACGTCGGCCTCGACGACCTCGTTCAGCAGCGGTTCCACGATCGACCACGCGGCCTTCTGCGCCGGGGTGCGGACCGCTTCCCCGTAGCGGCCGATGTCGGTGATGGCGTGTTCCAGGACGTAGTCGCAGAGTTCGGTCCAGGCCTCGCCGATGTGCGGAACGGGGTCGGCGGCCAGGTCGCGGTAGGTGTGATCGCCGCCCGCGGCCCGCCACTGCTCGGCGAAGACGGCGGTGAGCCTGCGGGAGAACGAGCCGCGACGGGCGCTCGCGTCCAAATGCAGCAGTCGAGCCATGAGGATTCCCTTCAAGTGGACACGGTGTCCGCTTTACTTCAACCGTAGCATAAGCGGACAGGGCGTCCACTTCTTGTAGAGTGAGCGGCATGAGCCCACGCGGGAACCAGCCGAACGGTGACCAGCGGCCGCGAGAGCGGGCGGACGCCGCACGCAACCGGGCCAAGGTGCTCGCCGCCGCCGACCGGCTGTTCGCCGAGCGCCGCGCCGTGACGATGGACGAGATCGCGAAGGCCGCGGGAGTGGGCCGGGGCACCCTGTACCGTCGCTACCCCGACCCGGCGTCGATCGCGCTGGCCCTCCTCGACGAACACGAGCGCCTGCTACAGGAGGACCTGCTGCGCGGCGATCCGCCGCTCGGGCCGGGCGCGTCACCCGCCGACCGGCTGGCCGCGTTCTACGCCGCGATGGTCGAGCTGCTGGAACGGCACGGGCACCTGGCACTCGGCGCGGAGACCGGCGCGTCCCGCTTCGCCACCGGCGCCTACGGCTTCTGGCGGGCGCACGTACGGTCCCTGCTGGTCGCGGCGGGCACGCCGGACCCGGACGCGCTGGTGGACGTGCTCCTCGCCCCGCTCGCACCGGAGGTCTACGACATGCAGCGCGGCAGCGGCCTGTCGCGAGCCCAGGTCACCGAGGCCCTCGCCCGGATGGCTCGGGCGGTCCTGGCCACACGCTGAAAGAGAGGCCGGACGGGGGCAGCCACGCCCCCGGCCGGTACGGGCAGCACCGGCCAGGGGCGGTACGGGCAGCACCGGCCGAGGGGGCGATACGCCGAAACCCGTTCGCCTCTGCCGACACAGCCGACGACCCGCGACTGGAATACCGCCCGACGGCGACCACCCCGGTACAGGCAGCACCGGACGGGGGCAGTACGCCTCTGCCGACACAGCCGGCGATCCGTAGCTGGAGTACCGCCCGACGGCGACCACCCCGGTACAGGCAGCACCGGACGGGGGAAGATATGCCGAAACCCACCCACCCACCTCTGCCGACGCAACCGACGACCCGCGACTGGAGTACCGCCTGACGGCGACCGCCTCGGCTAGAACCTCAGCGACTTGAAGGCGCGTACCTGCTCGGTGATGGCGCGTTCCGTCGGCAGGCGTTCGACCGACGAGGCGCCGAAGAAACCCACCACGCCCTCCGTACGGGCCAGCACGTGGGCCGCGTCCTCCGGTTCCGCGATGGGGCCGCCGTGGCAGAGCACGAGGATGTCCGGGCGGACGGCCACCGCGGCGTCGCGCATCGCCTGGACCCGCTCGACCGCCTCGTCCAGGGAGAGCGCGGTACCGGCGCCGATGCTGCCCTTGGTGGTCAGGCCGACGTGCGGGACGAGGACGTCGGCGCCCGCCTCGGCCATGGCCCGCGCCTGGGCGGGGTCGAAGACGTAGGGCGCGGTGACCATGTCGCGCTCGCGCGCCAGCCGGACCATCTCAACCTCCAGGTCGTAGCCCATCCCGGTCTCCTCCAGGTTCTGCCGGAAGACACCGTCGTACAGGCCGACGGTCGGGAAGTTCTGCACCCCGGCGAAGCCCATGGCCGCGAGCTGGTCGAGGAACCTGGGCATCAGCCGGAACGGGTCGGTGCCGCACACCCCGGCGAGCACCGGGGTGTCCCTGACGACGGGAAGCACCTCGGCCGCCATCTCGACGACGATCTGGTTGGCGTCGCCGTACGGCAGCAGCCCGGCGAGCGAGCCCCGGCCCGCCATCCGGTAGCGGCCGGAGTTGTAGATGATGATCAGGTCGACGCCGCCCTCCTCGGCGCACTTGGCGGACAGCCCGGTGCCCGCCCCCGCGCCGACGACCGGCCGGTCCTCGGCGACGGTACGGCGCAGCCTGGCGAGGACGTCCTCGCGGTTCACGTGACACCTCCGGCGCGACCCCGCCAAAGGCCGGAAAGTCCCCTCCGGCGCCGATGAGCCGGTCGCGACACGACCGGGAAGGACGTGGCCGGGAAAGACATGACCGGGAAGGGCGTGGCGAGGAAGGGCATGGCCGGGAAACGGGAACAGGTCAGGCGCGGACCGGCCGATCGCGGCGCGGGCGGCGCACCACGCGAACCCGCCGACCACCGTACGGACAAGGGACGGTAACGGAACGCACGCGGACCAGCCGACCACCGCGTGGGCAGCGCACGGTAGTGGACCACGTGCGGATCGGCCGGTCGGGGCGGGGGCGGCGCGCCGCGCGAACCCGCCGACCGCCCTGCGGGCAGGGCCCGGTAGCGGACCACACGCGGATCGGCCGACCACCGCGCGGGCGGAAGGTGGTGGCGGGTCATACCGCGTACCTGGCGGTGATCATCAGGTGCAGCCGGTCGGCCATGGCGCGGCCGAAGGCGGGGTCGTTGACGTGCAGGTCCAGCTCCTCGACCTCGACGGCCGAGTCTCGCAGCCCCTCGATCAGGGCCTCGAAGCAGGACTCGTCGGCCTTGGGGTCGCGGAAGGGCGCCCCCTCGGCGTCGAGGGCGGAGACGCCGCCGCGCGGGACGAACAGCACGGTCGGGCCGTTGGCCGCGCCCAGCTTGGCGGCCATCCGGCGGCCGAGCTCGCCCATCTCCTCGGCCGTGGTGCGCATCAGGGTCACGGTCGGGTTGTGGACGTACAGCAGGCGGTCTCCGAACTGCTCGGGGACGGTGTCGCGGGGACCGAAGTTGACCATGTCCAGCGCGCCGGGGGCGACCACCTGGGGCACCCCGCGCGCCCCGGCCGCGGTCAGCCGGTCGGGACCGGCCGACAGGACCCCGCCGACCAGGTCGTCCGCGAGCTCGGTGGTGGTGAGGTCGAGCACGCCCGAGATCAGGCCGCTCCCGGCGAGCGACTCCAGGGCCCGCCCGCCGGAGCCGGTGGCGTGGAAGACCAGTACCTCGTACCCCAGCTCGTCCAGCCGCTCCCTGGCGGCGTCGACCGCGGGCGTGGTCACGCCGAACATCGACGCGGCCACGAGCGGGCGGTCGTCCTCGACGACCGGGGACGCGATGCTCACCATTCCGGCCATCGCCGCCGCGGCGTTGCCGAGGATGCGCGCGGAGACGCGGTTGACCCCGGCGAGGTCGACGACGCTGTACATCAGCGTGACGTCCTTGGCCCCCACGTAGGGGGACACGTCGCCGGAGGCCATGGTGGAGACGATGAGCTTGGGAAGGCCGATCGGCAGGTCCCTGACGGCCCGCGCCGCGATCGAGGACCCGCCGCTGCCGCCCACCGCGAGCACGCCGTCGAGACGGCCCTGGGCGTACAGCTCGGCGAGGACCGCGGCGGCGCCCTCCCCCATCGTCGTGACGGCCGCTCCCCGGTCACCGGCCGCGCGCAGCACCGCGACGTCGGCCCCGGCCGCCAGCGCGACCCGGTCGTTGCCGACGTCGGCGGGCACCCGGGCCTCACCGATACCCGCGTCGACCAGGACGACCTCGCAGTCGAGGGCGAGCAGCCGGTCGTGGAGCCAGGCGTACTCCCACCCCTTGGTGTCCAGCGTTCCCACCAGGCCTATCGTCGGCATCTCGCGCCACGCCCCTCTGTTCGCAGACCTTTTCGCCGTTGTCCCGTACGGCGCCGTTCTCGCTGTTGTCGCTGTCGCGGTTCCCGCCTCCCGGGACCCGTACGACGCCGTACCGGTCAGAGCGCGGCGGAGAAGGTGCCGTAGTAACCGCCCAGCTCCTGGCGGTAGACGCTCTGCCGGTAGGTCGCCGCGTCGTACTCCGGCGCGTCCTGGATCTCCTGCTTGGTTCGCGAGATGTGCATCTTGCGCTCGTTCCGGTCGATCCGGGTCACCGTACTGGCCGGGAGCACGACCTTCCTGCCGGAGAGCCACGAGCCGACGTCGACCACGACGTAACTGTCATCGGTCACGTTGCTCTCCTCCTCCACCAGCCCGACCTTGCCGTCGACGGCCTCCACGTCGAAGCCGATGACGCTCATCGTCTCGTCGGGACCGTAAACACCCTCGCGATAGCTCCACAGTCCTTCGCTCGTCATGTGCGGGCTCTCCTCGTCATGATGTTGTGGACCCCCGCCTACCCGTGGCGGCCACGGTAAACGGTGCATGAGGTGGCCGTCGTCCGCCAGGAGGCGGGCCGTACGGCGTGCGAAAGACGCCCGGAGGATCATCGGGCCGCCCGGGGGCGCGAAGGACCGTTCCCGGATTTCCCGCCGCGTGGAAAAATCGCTGATGAGGCGGCTGAACGACCCACCCGCGAGGCGCGCGGCACGGGCCATGCCACTAGAATGTGATTCTAGGATTGGGCCGGCCTCCCGGCCCCGACCGCGAGGAGCCCACGTGCACGACGTCTCACCGGAGCTCCGGGAACTCGGGGCCGTCTTCGACCACACGGCCGTCGCGGCGCCGCGGATCAGGGATCTCCTGCCCGTCTACCGTGACCTGCTGGGCGGGGCCTTCCGCAGCGGCGGCGACAACCAGCTCGGCGGCTACCGGGCCCTGCAGCTCACCTACCCGGGCGGCGGCAAGGTCGAGCTGATGGAGCCGCTCGCGGGCTCCACCTTCTTCGACAGCTTCTTCGAGCTGACGCGCGGCCGGGGCGGCGTGCACCACCTCAACTTCCACGTGGACGACATCGACCTCGCGGTCTCCCTGCTCACCGAGCGCGGCTACCGCCTGCACGGCCTCAACCTGGGCGACCCGAGGTGGCGCGAGGTGTTCCTGCACCCCAAGGAGGCCCACGGCGTGCTGATCCAGCTCGCGAAGCGCGGCCCGCGCGACGCCGTGCCCGTCCCCTCCCTCGACGACGTGCTGGCCGGGCGGGGATACCGAGGCAACGGGATTCCCAGCCCCTCCTGACCACGGCACATCATCGGGCGGGACGGAACCGCGGGACCCCTCCGTCCGGCGGACAGCGGGAGGGACGGATGACACGCAAGCCGGGCACCTGGGAGTGGAGCCGCACGGCGCAGACCCGTACGAGCATGCTCGAAGCCGCCAGGGAGGTCTTCACCGAGCACGGTTTCGCCGACGCCGGGGTGGCCGAGGTCGTCGAGCGCGCGGGCCTGAGCGTCGGCAGTCTCTACCATCACTTCGGCGGCAAGACCGAGCTGTTCCTCGCGCTGTGGGAGAGGCACCAGGCCGAACACGAGGAGAACGCGGCCTCCGCGGTGGCGAAGGCCCGCCGGTCGGGCGTCCGCGACCCCCTGGAGCTGTTCGTCGCCGGTGCCCGCGCCTTCCTTGAGGGGGCGTGGGAGCGGCGGGACCTGGCCCGGCTGTTCATGGACGGTGGCGGGCCTCCGGGCTTCGAGCCGCTGCGCCGCGCGCGCGGCCGTGAGTGGGTACGGCAGAACGGTGTCCTGCTCGGCGCGGGCGGCACCTCCCTCGACCGCCTGACGGCCGCCGTCCTGACGTCGGTCATCGGCGAGGCGGGCCGCGAGGTGGCGACCTGCGGCACCGAGGCGGAGGCGGAGCGGATCGTCGAGGCGGCGATCGAGCTGATCCGCCGCCTCGACCCGCTGCGCGCCCTCTCGGCCTCGGCTCTCCCCCCGGCCTCCGGCCCGGCCGGGGAGCCGCCCGCCTGAAACCCTCCGTTGAAGGAGACCGGGGAGGCTCGTACGGTCCGCCACTGGGCCGCTCGTACGGGCGGGCGGGCGTCGGACGCGGGCGCGAGGGCGGAGGCAGGCGCGGAGGCGAGGACGAGGGGCAGGCGCTGGGGCGTCAGGCGCCCCAGCCCGCCTGGGCGCCGCCGACCCGCTCGGCGGCGATCTTCTCGAAGTAGCCCGACCTGGCGTACGCCGCCATCGGGTCGGGGTCCAGCCCCCGGTCGGCGCGCACCTCGGCGAGCAGGGGCCGCACGTCGGTGTTGTACGCGTCCATGACGACCGCGTTGGCCCCGAGCACGTCCCCCGCCGACTGCGCCCTCGCCAGTGCCTCCCGGTCGACCAGCAGCGCCTTGGCCGTGGCCTCCTGCACGTTCATCACCGACCGGATCTGCCCGGCGATCTTCGGCTCGATGTTGTGGCACTGGTCCAGCATGAACGCCACGTCCTCGGTGAACCCGCCCCCGCCGATCACCTCGACCATGATGCGGAACAGCTGGAACGGGTCGGCCGCCCCCGCCATCAGGTCGTCGTCGGCGTAGAAGCGGGAGTTGAAGTCGAACCCGCCCAGCTTTCCCTCGCGCAGCAGGAACGCCACGATGAACTCGATGTTGGTGCCGGGCGCGTGGTGGCCGGTGTCCACCACCACCTGGGCCTTGGGCCCCAGCCTCAGGCAGTGCGCGTACGCGGTGCCCCAGTCCGGCACGTCGGTGGCGTAGAACGCGGGCTCGAACAGCTTGTACTCCAGCAGGAACCGCTGGCCCTCGCCCAGCCGCTCGTACACCCGGCCCAGCGCCTCGGCCAGGCGGTCCTGGCGGGCGCGGATGTCGTCCTGGCCCGGGTAGTTGATCCCGTCGGAGAACCACAGCTTCAGCGTGCCGGAGCCGGTGGCATCCATGATGTCCACGCAGTCCAGCAGGTGCGCCAGGGCCTTGGCCCGCACCCGCGCGTCCGGGTGGGTGACGCTGCCCAGCATGTAGTCGTCGTCCTGGAACACGTTGGAGTTGATCGCCCCGATCCGCACCCCCAGTTCCGACGCGTGCGCGGCCAGCGCGGCGTAGTCGTCGACCCGGTCCCACGGGATATGCAGCGCCACCTTCGGCGCCACCCCGGTGAACGCGTGCACCTGGGCGGCGTCGGCGAGCTTCTCGAACGGGTCCCTCGGCACCCCCCGCTGCGCGAACACCTTGAAGCGCGTTCCCGAGTTGCCGTACGCCCACGACGGGGTCTCGATGACCTGCGCCCGCAGCGAATCCTTGATCATGAATTGGTCCCCGATCAGTTGAGGTGGAAGACTTCTTCCAGCGAGACCATGCCCTCGTCGGGGCGGCCGTCGAGGCTCTCGAAGAACGGCGCCATCTCGGCCTGCCACCGGGCGTTGACCTCGGTCGCGGCCATGGCCCCGCGGGCGGCCTCGAAGTCCTCGGTCTCCAGGTAGCCGACCAGCAGCCCGTCCTCCCGCAGGAAGAGCGAGTAGTTGCGCCAGCCGGTGGCGCTCAGGGCGTCGAGCATCTCGGGCCACACGGCGCGGTGGCGCTCGCGGTACTCCTCCAGGCGCTCCGGCCGTACCTTCAGCAGGAAGCAGACACGCTGCACGAGATGGCCTTTCCCGGGTGCGGCCCACGTCTTCCGGACGCGGGCCGCGCCGGTGACGTCAGAAGTCGAACTGGTCGATGTTGGAGGCGTCGAAGGTGAACGGCGGCCCGAGGATGATCTCCCCGTCCCTGCCGATCGTCCGCTCGCCGAGCCTGCCCGCCTTCAGGACCTCGCCCTCGGCCCCGGTGATCTGCCCGGAGGCCAGCGCCGCCGCCGCGTACGAGGCCAGGTAGCCCAGGTCCTTGGGGTTCCAGAGCGCGAACTTCTCGACCGTCTTGTCCTTGACGAACTGGCGCATCTGGTTGGGGGTGCCCAGCCCGGTCAGCACGACCTCACCCTTGTACTTGGAACCGGAGATGTAGCGCGCCGCCGCCGAGATGCCCACCGTCGTCGGCGAGATGATCCCCTTCAGGTCCGGGTACGCCTGCAGCAGCCCCTGGGTCTCCTGGAAGGACTTCTGGTCGTCGTCGTCGCCGTAGGCCACCTTGACCAGCTTCATGTCCTTGTACTCGGGCTTGCCGAGCTCGTCCTTCATGAACTCGATCCAGGTGTTCTGGTTGGTCGCGTTCGCCGTCGCCGACAGGATCGCCACCTCGCCCTTGCCGCCGATCAGCTCCGACAGGAGCTTCACCTGGCTGCGCCCGATCTCCTCGGAGTTGGCCTGGTTGATGAACAGGTCCCGGCACTCCTTGGAGGCGTCGGAGTCGTAGGAGACGATCTTCGTACCCTTGGCCCGCGCCTGTCGCAACGGCCCGCACACCGCGTTGGCGTCGTTGGCCGCGATCAGGATCGCGTCGTGCCCCTGCTGGGTCAGCGTGTTGATGTACGACACCTGAGAGGAGGCCGAGGCGTCGGAGGGACCCACCTCCTTGGCCTCCGCCCTGAACTCGGCCGCCGCCTCGATGCCCGCCTTGTCGACGATCGTCTCGTACGGGTTGTTGATCTGCTTCGGCAGGAAGGCGATCCTCAGCCCTTCCTTGATCGGCGCGTTCGGGTCGGCCTTCGCCGGAGCGGAGGAGGCGGGGGCCGCCGGGGCGGCGGAACCCACCGAGTCCTTGGTAGTGCCTCCGCCGCAGGCCGCCAGGCCGATCGACAGCAGACCGGCCACCACCACGGCCGGAACGGACCTTCGCGGAACAGTGAACATAAGCGCTTCCTCAGGAAGTGGGGGGCGATCGAGCTCCTACCAAAAAACGATTTAACCGGTTGAGCTGGACAGTAGAACCATGCTCCGGCAGGTGTCAATGGCACATGAACGCGCTGTTTCCTTAGCGTTACACGACTTCCCCGGCATTACCCGACACCCGTCCCGGGCGGCCCGACTTCCCCGGGGAAACCCGCCGGACCCGCGGCCGGGCAGCCGGAGCCGCCATCCGTTGTCACGTTTTAACCGTTTCGACGGCCGGAGGGACGTGGTGCGGCGGTTCCCGTCGGCGGGATCAGGCGGGATCAATGGCACTCGCTGGGCTCGCTCGGCTCGGCGGACGTCGGCCTCATGGTGCGGCGGTTCCCGGCGGCGGGATCGATGGCACCGCCCCGGGCCTGCGAGGGGACATCGCCTCTGAACCCCGACCCCGACCACACGCGCGGGCGCGATGTGGCGTGACCGCCGCCGCTTTCCGGGGCCGATCGGTAGTGTTTCAATGAGATCGCCGCCCGGACCCCACACCCGGTGCGGCCACGCTGTTCCCACGCGTCCTGGCCGTGCCCTCCGGACCGGCCGGGCGGTTACCGCACGTCGGCGGGCCCCCTCGCCGAGCACGACGCACCAGGCCCGTCCGCCGTCCGACGGCGGTGCGCTCCCGGGCCCTCACGGCGACCTGACGTGACCTGATGTGACCCGATGTGCCCCGACCACAGGAATGCGGATGCTGCCACACTCCCCCGGACAACCCCTCCCAGCGGCGGACCCCGCTCCCCCCGGAGCGAACGAGGTGGGCGAGGTGCTCGAAGCCCTCACCCACCTGGCCGAGCAGGTCGCACGCGAGCACGAGCGGGCCGCTCACCGGGAGCAGATCATCGACCGGCTGCACGCGGAGAACCAGGAGTTGCGGCACGGCCTGCTGCAGGAGGCGCTGGCCCCGGTCAGGGCCGGGCTCTACCGCCTGTACGACACCGTGCACCGGGAGGCCGCGCGCTGGCGGGGTCCGGAGACGCCCTCGGCCGCGCACGTCGGGGCGCTGCTGGAGGCGATCACCGAGGAGGTCGCGGAGGTGCTCGCCCGTACCGGGGCCGAGCGCGTCGAGGCGGCCCCCGGCGACCCGTACGACACGGCCCTGCACCGGCCGGTGCGGACCGAGCCGGTGGAGGACGGCCGCGACGGCCTGGTCGTGGCGGTGCTCGCCGACGGCTTCGCGACCGGTGACCGGGTGCTGCGCAAGGCGGGCGTGGTCGTCGGCAGGACCCCGGCCCAGGCCCCGGAAACCCGGGCTCAGGCCCCGGGCGGTGACGGGAGGGAGGAGCGGCACGAGGGGAAGGCCGCGGAGCGGGACGACACGGCGGCACAGAACGGCGACGAGGGGAACGTGTGATGGCTGTTCACGGCATCGACCTGGGAACCACCTACTCCTGCATCGCGGGGGTCGACGACATCGGGCGGCCGACGGTGCTGCGCAACCAGGAGGACTCCGACACCACCCCGTCGGTGGTGTTCTTCGAGACGCCCGACAACGTCGTGGTCGGCGCGACCGCCAAGGACAGCGCGGTCGTCGAACCCGACCTGGTGGTCAGCAGGATCAAGCGGGACATGGGCCACGAGGTGACGCGCACCATGCACGGCCGCCCGTACACCCCCGAGGAGATCTCCGCATTCGTACTGCGCAAGCTCGCCGGGGACGCCCGGGTGGCGACCGGCGAGGAGGTCGCCGACGTGGTGATCACCGTCCCCGCCTACTTCGGCGCGGCCGAGCGGGACGCCACCCGCAAGGCCGGGCGGATCGCCGGTCTGAACGTCATCGACATCGTCTCCGAGCCCATCGCCGCGGCCATCACCTACGGCGTGCTCAACCCCGGCCAGGACTGCCGGATCCTCGTCTACGACCTGGGCGGCGGCACCTTCGACACCACGGTGATCAGCCTGCGCGGGGGCGACATCGAGGTGGTGTGCACCGACGGCGACCACGAACTCGGCGGCGCCGACTGGGACGACCGGCTGGTGGAGCACATGGCCGAGCGGTTCCGCGGCGAGCACCCCGACGTGGGCGACCCGCTGGAGGACAGGCAGACCGAGCAGCAGCTGCGGCGCGACGCCGAGGAGCTGAAGAAGACCCTGACCTCCCGGACCCGGCACGTGGTGCGCGTCATGCACGAAGGCCGGGTGACCAAGGTGGAGCTGACCCGCGAGGAGCTGGAGTCGCTCACCCGCGACCTGCTTGACCGTACGGTGGAGATCACCCGCAGGACCGTCGCGACCGCCGCGGGCAAGGGCGTGGACGGCTTCGACCACCTCGTCCTGGTGGGCGGCTCGGCCAAGATGCCCGCGGTGACCGAGGCGCTGCGCGAGGAGTTCGACGTCACCCCGCGATTGCAGGACCCTGACCTGGCCGTCGCCAAGGGAGCCGCGCTGTACGCGTTCGAGGAGACCTACCGGCGGCTGCTGAGCGCGGGCGAGGGGGCGAAGGCCGAGGAGATGGCGCTCCGGGCGGGCCTGTCCGGCGGCCAGCGCGAGCAGATCGCCGGGCGGACCATCAAGACGGTCGCCTCCCGGGCCTTCGGGATCAGGACGACCGAGCGGAGCAGCCGCCGCGAGTACGTCGCCCACCTCGTCCACGCCAACGACCCGCTGCCCGCCGACGTCACCCAGGGCTTCGCCACCCTGGACGACTTCCAGACCCACGTCGCCATCGAGGTCATGGAGCAGGCGGGCGGCATCGCCTCGGAGGAGCCCGAGGACAACGCCAGGATCGCCGAGGGGGACCTGCGCATTCCTCCCGGCAAGCCCGCCGGGTACCCCATCGAGGTCACCTTCGCCCTCGACGCCTCCGGCCTGCTGCGGGTGACCGCCCGCGAGCACGAGACCGGCGAGCGGCTGGAGCTGAGCGTCCAGATCGGCGGCATGTCCGAGGAGGACGTGACACGCTCGCGCAACGCCCTGGCCCGTGTCCAGGTGAACTGAGCCGATGCCCTTCGACGAGGAGCGCTACGTCCGGGAGGTACTCGACCCGGCCAGGCAGGCGGGCGGCACGCCCCCGGAGGACCTGCGCCTGCGCTACCAGCTGCGCGAGTCGATGAGCGGCGCCGAGGTCACCTCGGCGGTCAAGCAGGTCCGCCAGTGCTGGCGCCGCCAGCGGCAGATGCTGAGGTTCCGCCGCCTGGTCGACCGTCTGGAGGCCGACCACGCGGGGTACGCCCCGATCTTCGCCGCCGCGGCGGAGGGTGACCTCGGGCCGCTCCGCGCCGAGCTGCGCAGGGCGGGCGAGCGCGCGGGCGAGCGGCTGGAGGGCCTGCGGCGCAGGCTTGACGACGCCGCCGGGCGGCTGCGGATGCTGCCCCCCGAGATCGTGCTCTCCATCGCCAGGTCCGCCGGGGCCGGGCCGCGCGACGCCGAACGGCTCGCCGCCGAGCTGGGCGTCGAGGTGGCCGAGCCCGACCGCCTGCCCGAGGCGCCCCCGTACTCCGGGTACGCCAAGGCCCGCGAGGCCCTCGACACCCTCGGCAGGCGCCACCTGGCCGAGTTCGTCTTCGGGGAGTCGTGCGAGGGGATGCGGGTGCTGGGCGCCGTCTCCGTGCCCGGGGCGCCGTCCCTGCCCGGCCGGATCGACCAGGTGGAGGCGGAGTGGGGACGCAGGACGCGCGGCCCGTGGACGACCGGCGCCGGTACGGTGCTGACCGCGCTGCGCAACACCCCCGACCCGGCCGAGCTGATCCGCTACGACATCGTGGCCCGGTTGCGCGAACGGGTCCGCGAGCACCCGTACGACGACACGCTGCTGCGCCACGCCGTCGAGGAGCTGGACCTCGACCCGGCCGACGCCCGGCGGCTGGTCTTCGCGGTACGCCACGAGGGCGGGGCGGCGGGCGGTCCCGCGGCCCGGCTGCGCGAGCTCGTCGACGCCGGGGAGGTACAGGCCGCCTCCGACCTCGCCGAGGCGCTGGACGGCCTGACCGGCGAGGCCGCCGAACTCGCCGTGGAGGTCCGCGCCCGGCTGGCCGAGGCCGTACGGCTGCGCGACCTGGCGCTGACCTCCGGCGACCCGGACAGGGCGTGGATCGCCGTGCAGGACGCCCTGCGCAGGGTGCCCGACCTGCCGGGGGCGGCCGACCTGCTCGCGCGGCTGGCCCCGCACCCGGCGCGGGAGCCGCGCGCCGAACCGCGCGACGGTGCCGTGACGGTCACCTGGCGGCCCTCGTCGTCGCGGGCGGGCGAGATCTTCTACGAGGTGCTGCGCGACGGCGTCCCGCTTCCGCTCTCGGGTCCGGGTTCCGAGGCGGGTCCGGGGGCGGGCGGTGCTCCGCCGGGCGCGACCGGTGAGGTCCCGCCGACCGGGAACGGTGAGGTTCCGTCGGTCGCGACCGGTGAGGTTCCACCGGGCGCGACCGGTGGGACGAGTGTGTGGGACGGTGCTCCCCCGGTGAACGTCCCGGTGACGTACGCGGTGGTCGCGCGTCGCGGTGAGGCCCGCGCCGTGCCGGTGGCCGCGGCGCCGGTGGTGGTGCGGCCGGAGCCGGGCGAGGTGCGGCTGGTCGCCGGGGACGGCGTGGTGACCGGCAGGTGGGTCACTCCCCGCGAGGCGCTGCGCGTGGTGGTCACGCGCGACGGGCGGCCGGTGCGGGTGGAGGGGTCCGGGTTCCGGGACCGCGAGGTGACCAACGGGACCGATCACGTGTACGTGGTCAGCGCCGTCTACCCCGGCCCCGGCGAGAGGACGACGGCCACCCCCGGCGTGCGCGCGGCCGTCACCCCGCACGCGCGCCCCGAGCCGGTCGCGGAGTTCGGCGTGGAGCCCGATCCGTCGGCGCCGGGGCGGCTGGTGGTGCGCTGCGCCGAACCCCCGTCGGGTAGGGTCGAGTTCCTGTCGCTGGAGACGGCGCCGCCCTGGCCGTACGGGAGCACGCTGTCCCTGGACGAGGTGGGACGGGCGGGCACGACCCTGTCCGGCACCCCGATCGGGGGCGGGTGGCTGGTCCGCCCGGCCCACGGTTCCGGGGTGCTGGTCGCCCTCACGGTGGCGGGCGGCGTGGCGACCGTCGGGGCCCACCGCGAGCACCTCACCCTCGCGCGGCCCCTGGGACTGGTCGCGCAGCGGCGCGGGACCTCGATCCTCGTCGGGTTCGACTGGCCCGCCGAGGTACCGGAGGTCGAGGTGCGGTGGTCGGGGCGGTCGCTGCGGGTCGGCGCGGCCTCGTACCGCGCCCAGGGCGGCGTCCGGCTCGACGCGCCCGAGGACGAGCCGGTGACGGTGGAGGTGGCCCCGGCCGTCGTGGTGCGGGGTGAGCGGGTGTGCGGCCCGGCGGCGACGGTGTCCCTGGAGGCCGTCGTGCCCGTCGGCTACGACCTGCTCACCCGGGGGCCGCCGTGGAAGCGCTCCCTGGTGGTCGAGGTGAGTTCTCCGCGACCGGTGCGGGTGGCCCGGCTGACCCTGGTACTCAGGCCGGGCCCCAACCAGCCGCGCTCGCCGGAGCAGGGCCGGGTGCTCGCCGAGTGGACGGAGGTGACGTCCCCCGCCCGCTTCACGGTCCCACTGCCCAGGCAGGCGGGACCGTACTGGCTGAGGTGTTTCGCGGAGGGCGACGTGGAGCTGGTCGATCCTCCGGTACGCCGGATGAGGTCCACCGGGTGAAGCGCGCGGGAGTTCGCGGGAGTTCGTGGGAGCTCGCGGGTGTGGCTCACAAGATGGCGTTCACGGGACAGCGTTCACGAGATCACGTTCGCGAGAAGACGTTCGCGGGATGGAAACGAGGCGGAAATTGATCACGTGTCCGTACTGCTTCGCCCGGGTGGCGCGTGACCGCGTCGCCTTCCGCTGCGCGGGGAGGGCGGGGCACGGCACGGGCTGCGATCCCCGGGCCGACGAGGTCCTCGGCCGTCACCGGGGAGGCCCCGCGCCGTCGCTGCCGCCGGTGTTCTCGGTCCGGCGCCCCGGACGGCGAGCCCCGTGCCCCGGCTGCGGGCGTGAGACGGGGTGGCGGGCCTGCCCCGAGTGCCACAGCAGGCTGCCCGCCGAGTACTGCGCCAACCCCGGGAAGATCGTCGCCCTGGTCGGCGCGAAGGGGTCGGGCAAGAGCACCTACATCGCGGTCCTGCTGCACGAGCTGATGAACCGGGTGGGCGCCGAGCTGGACGCCTCGCTGGTCCCCTGCGACGACCGCACCATCGAGCGCTACCGGCAGGACTTCGCCCGCCCGCTGTACGGGGAGCGGCGGCTGCTGAGCACCACCCAGCCCGCCGTGACCGACCTGCGGCGCGACCCGCTGGTCTACCTGCTGACCCGTACGGTCAGGGGGCGGATCCGCAGCCGTACGGAGTCGCTGACCCTGGTGCTGTTCGACACCGCGGGCGAGGACCTGCGCAGCAGGGACGTCACCGAGCTGCACCTTCGCTACCTGGCGGCGGCCGACGCGGTGATCTTCCTGGTGGACCCGCTGGAGCTGCCGGGGGCGAGGGCCGCGCTGAGCGGCACGGCGCTCGCCCGGAGCGGCTCCCTGGAGGACGACCCCGACAGCGACCCCGTCAACGTCATCGGCCGGGTGACGGAGCTGCTGCGCCGCCACGACGGCGGGCGCCTGCGGATCCCGGTGGCCGTCGCGCTCAGCAAGATAGACGCGCTCGGTCCCGCGCTGGAGAGACAGTCGGCGCTGCACCGGGCCAGGGCCCCGCTGGGCGCCCTCGACCTGGACGACAGGGAGGCCGTGGACGAGCAGGTCCGCGCGCTGATGGACGAGTGGCAGGCCGGGATGGTGGACCGCTACCTGCGCCAGAACTACACCGACCACGCGTTCTTCGGGTTGTCGGCGCTGGGTGCCGTGCCCGAGGCGGACACCGTCGGTGCGGGCGGCATCCGGCCGTACCGGGTCGAGGACCCGCTGCTGTGGCTGCTCTACAGGTTCAAGATGCTCGACGGCGTGCGGAGGTAGGGCGTGGCCTGGCAGCTGCACTACACGTCGGCGGAGTCGGGTCCCACCGGCCGCGCCGGGTTCCAGTTCGTCGCCCAGAGCCCCGGCCTGCCCGACGGGCTCGCGGGCGCGGTGGCACGCCACCTGACGTACCGGCCGCCGCCGGGGGCGCCGCTGTCGCCCAGCCGGGGGCAGATCCTCGCGATGCCCGCCGCGCTCGGCTACACCCCGCTCGACCACGGGCCCGGCGGAGATTCGGGGCTCGGGGCGGTGCTGGCGCGCTGCGTGTACCTGGGCCGCGACTACTCGGGCCGGTACGGCAACTTCCTCGGCCACGCCGTCCTGCTGACCGGGGACGACCTCGTGGGCCTGCGGCCGGTGGAGTTCTGGCGGGCGCCCCTGTGGTCGGACACACCCGCCGCGCCCGGCACCGAGCTGCCCGAGCTGGCCGAGCTGACCCCGGGCAGCTCGGTGGACCCCGAGTCGCTGGGCGCCTGGCTCGCCTCCGGCGGCGAGGACGCCTACCGGTGGCTCGGGCTCCTGCTGCGGACCGTGCACGGGGCGCTGGTCCGGGGGCACGGACGGCTGGTGCTCGTCACCGGCGACGTCGAGGACGTGGTGCGCTGGATCGCGGTGATCTCCTACTCGCTGCCGTGGACGGCCTCGGCGAGGCTGTCCTTCCTCACCTACAGCGCCGACCCCGCCTCGGCCCCCCAGATGATCGTCGGTACCACCCCCGACGTCTGGCTGCCCTCCGACATCGACGCGACGGTGGCGGAGCTGGACGAGGCGCCGCCCGATGCCGAGACCGGCAGGTTCGCCGGTACGGTCGTCGGCTTCTGGCGCCGGATGGACCTGGACGGCATCGACGCGCTCGGTGAGTTCGGGGACGAGGACCCGGAGACGGTGGCGGCCCTGCTGGCCCTGTGCCGGGGGGACGGCTCGGTCTCGGCCGCCGAGCAGTCGGCCGTCGCCGGGCTGATCGCCTCGTCGGAACGGCCGTCCGCGGACGGGTCCCCGGCCCCGCCGTCCACTGGCCCGTCGTCCGGCCCACGGGCCGATCTGTCGGCTGCTTCATCGGCCGGACGGTCGGCGGTACCCGGATGGGTCTGGGCCGACCTGGGGCGGGCGGCCGGTCTGATGGGGCACGAGCTGGCGGCGGCGGTGTGCGCGGCGGGTCCCCCGGAGGCCGTCGCGCCGTGCGCCGTCCGCTGTGCCGCGCTGGCCATGCGTGACCCCTCCCTGTCGCCACCCGCCCGGCCGCTGACCGTACGGGACGCGAAGGCGCTCGCCCCCGAGGCCGCGGCGGCACTTGGCGCGGTCCGCGACCTCGCGACGCTGGCCGGGGTGGTCAGGACCGCCGACGCCGCCGGGGTGCCCCTGGACGCGACGGTTGTCGAGCGGACGGCCGCCGAACTGGTGAGGTCGGGCGCCGAGGGGCTCGCGGAGGCGGTGGGGCGGGTCCCGCACGGCTGGCGCGAGACGGTCCTGACCGGCGCGGTGACCGGACTGGAGGGCACCTCCCCCGAGGTCAGGTCGAGCCTGCTGACCCCCGAGGTGTGCGCGCTGCTCGCCGTCCGCGACTGGCCCGCCGCCCCGCGTACGGGAGCCGAGGTGCTCCGATGGCTCGTCGAGTCCGGCAGACTCGGCCGGGTCGAGGCGACGATCGCGCTGGTACGACTCGCGTGGCCCGCACCGGGCGAGGAACCGGAGGGGAATCCGGGCGGGGAGACGACCGGAGAGACCGGTGGAGAAGCCAACGGAGAGAAAGCCGGGGAGACGGGCGGAGGGACGGCCGAGACCTTCGGGAAGACGCCCGGTGACACAACCGGGAAAACGAATGAGGAGACGACCGGGGAGACGGTCGAAGATACGGACGGGGGGCGCGACGCCGTCCTGGCCTCCATCTGGCGGGACCCGCCGGACACCGCCGAGTGCACGCTGCTGCTGCGGACGCTGGGCGACGCGATGAACGTCTCCACCCACCTTCTCGACCTGCCCGCGCGCGCCTTCCACCGGGCCGGGCTGAAGGGCCCCGAGGTGGAGGGACTGGCCGAGCAGGTCAGGCGGAGCATGTCCGGCGGCTACCCGGTGGAGGACGCGGAGACCGCGCTCATCGCGTCGCGGCTGGCCGGTGCGCCCACCCCCGCCGAGGCGGCCCGCGCCGTCGACCAGCTGACCGAGCTGACCCGCCAGGGCGACAAGAACCTGGCCCCGCTGGCGCGCAGGACGGCCGCGGCGGCACTGGCCGGACGCGACCCGCGCTTCCGTACGACCGTGATGAAGCGGAGTTCGGAGCGGACGCGGCGGTGGCTGGTGTCCGCGTGGCTCTCCACGAGGATCGACCGTGACGAGCAGCTCGCCCTGCTGGAGGTCGCGATCCGGCTGCGGGGCGGCGGGGTGGTGATCGCGACCCTCGACGAGTGGGCGCGTTCCCATGTCCGTAACTGGTCGCTGTTCGGGTCGGTGGAGGCCCGCTTCAAACGGGACCCGGAGCTGGCGGCCGGGCTGCGGGAGCTGACCGGTCCCAAACGGCGGCTCTTCGGCCGGGGCGAGCGCTGATGCGCGCCGCGCCGGCCCGGTCACGAAGAACGGCCCCGTCCCGACCGGAGGAGACCACCACGGCCCGGAGGCGCAAAAGAACCACCACACCCCAGGGGCATGGGGCAATCACCGTGCCCCGAAGGCACGGAGGAACCAGGGCAGGGAGGACCGTCCCGGACACCGGGGGGATGACCGGGGGGATGACCGGCGGGCGCGCACCGGGCGGGCGCTGATGTGGATCTTCGTGGTGGCGCTGTGGGTGGTGGCCGTCTGGCTGGGCGTCACGGCGGCGACCGTCCTGTTCCCGCTCACCCTGGCCGTCAGCACACTGGGCGCGATCGGCGTGTACTTCACGCACGCGGGACGGGTCCTGCTGCCCGCCCCCGTGTCCGGTCCCTCGCCGGTCACGCTCCCCTCGGGCGACCGGGACGGCGACCCGGTCTACCCGCACTACCTGGTACGGCAGGTCTGGCGGGACTGGTGGGCCGTGATCAACTCCGCGCTGCCCGCCATCGGCGACACTGCGGGCACTGTCGTCTCCGCGACCACCCGCAGGCTGATGGGCGACGTCCGGGGCTTCTTCCTGTTCCCGATCTGGCTGGCGATCTGCGGGGGCGTGGTGCTGGCCGCCGTACCGCTGGCCGCCGTCGGCGTCCTGTTCGCCGCCGTCCACGGCGTGACCGTACTGGCGGGCATGCTGGCCTGGCTGGCGTGCGTGGCCGTGCTGCGCGGGCTCGAACAGGCGCTCGCGCTCGTACGGCGGATCCTGCAGACCTGTCCCTATCCCGGCTGCTACGAGCGGATCACCCTGCCGCACTACTCCTGCCCCACCTGTGGCGCGCGGCATCGCAGGCTCACCCCCGACCTGAACGGCGCGGTCCGGCACGTGTGCCGGTGCGGTACCCGGCTGCCGACGACGATCCCGCTGGGCCGGTTCCGGCTGCGGGCCCACTGCCCGGAGTGCGGCCGCGCGCTGCCCTCCAGGATCGGCCGGGTCAGGGTGGAGCCCCTGCCGTTCGTCGGTGGCCCGGACGCGGGCAAGACCACCTTCATGGCCCTGGCCGTCAACGCCCTGCACGGCTCGGTGACCGCGGCGGGAGGTCACGCGCTGTTCGCCGACCGGGGCGACGAGATGTCCTTCCGCCGCCTGCGCGAGCAACTGCGGGCGGGCAGGGTCGACAAGACCGGCACCGACCTGCCCCGGGCCGTGATGCTGGACGTCAGTGTCCCGGCGCCCCGGCGACGGGAGGGTAACCGGATCCTCTACCTGTTCGACCCCTCCGGCGAGCACTACACGGGCGCCGCCACGGTGGAGGCGATGGGCTACCTCGCCCACGGCGAGGCCCTGTTGCTGGTCATCGACCCGTTCGCGCTGCCCGAGGTGCAGGACCACCTGCTGGCCGCCGAGCGCGAGGACCTGGCCGCCAGGGGCGTGGTGCTGTCCGGGGAGGACCCGGCCGACACCTTCAGCCGGGTCGTCACCGAGCTGGCCGCCCGCGCCGACGGGGGCAGGCAGCGGCGGGTCGCGATCGTGCTGACCAAGGCCGACCTGCTGCGGGGGATCGCGGCCGGGCGCGGCGCCGAGGACGACCTGCCGGGCTGGCTGACCCGGATGGGGATGGGCAACCTCGTACGGGAGGTGACCCGGCGCTCGGTCGCGCTGCGCTACTTCGCCTCGGGACTGCCGCCCAGGGGCGAGGAGATCGCCGAGCTGATCGGCTGGCTGGTGGGCCTGCCCCTCGGCCGTACCCCCGCCGGGCCCGCGACGGGCGACCCGGTCGATCCAGGCGATGCGGTTGATCCGGGCAATCCGGGTGTCGGCGACCTGACCGCCGGTGACCCGCGCACGCCCTGGACGCCGTCGTCCCGCCCCGCCGGTCTGCTCCCGGTCAGCTATCTCCTCGCCCGCCGCATGATCTTCGGCGTCACGGCCCTGCTCTCCGCCGGGCTGGTCGTCCTGCTGGCCGCCGTCCTGTGGCGGATGTACGCGGGCGACGCGACGGCCCTGTTCTCCGCGGTCCCCGCGGGCTGGTGAATCGCGCTCCCGGCCGGGAAGTCCGGAGGGTCTTCGTCGGGGAGTCGCGGAGACCTCCGGCCCCGAATGAGGAAGCCGTCCCGTCTTCCCCGCGCGGGAGCGACTCAGGAAGTGTCCGCGATCCTGTTCCCGCCTTCCCCGCGCGGAGGCGACGGACCCCGTCAAGGTGAGACCGACACGCGGGGCCGGGGCGTGGGAACCGCTATTTTCCCGGCATGACGATCGCCCGTTCACTGCTGTTGTTCGCACTCGCCGCCGTCGCCGAGATCGGCGGCGCCTGGCTGGTCTGGCAGGGGGTCCGCGAGCAGCGGGGACCGCTGTGGATCGCCGCCGGGGTCGTCGCGCTGGGGGTGTACGGGTTCGTCGCCGCGTTCCAGCCGGACGCGAACTTCGGCCGGGTCCTGGCCGCCTACGGCGGGGTGTTCATCGCCGGGTCCCTGCTGTGGGGGATGCTGGCCGACGGTTTCCGCCCCGACCGCTGGGACCTGATCGGCGCGGGCGTGTGCCTGGCGGGGGTCGCTCTGATCATGTACGCCCCGCGCGGCTGAGCATTTACAAACTCCCACAAAGTGCTCAACGACCCTCAAACGAGTCTGAAACAACGCGGCGCGGCCTCACCACCCTGTCTCGAAGCCCCGAAGCCCCGAAGCCCGGCCACCTGGCCCCCGGACGGAATGTCCAGGGGCCAGGCGGGTGAGCGGGAGGGTTCAGCGGGTGGCGTAGGCGCGGATCACCTCCTGCCTGAGGGTGTTGCCCTGCTTGTCGGAGGCGTTCAGCCGCAGGGAGACGAAGCCGTTGCCGCCGGACTCCCGGTCGAGCCGCGCCCGGTAGGACCCGGCGCCCGTGGAGGTGAGACTCCGCACGGGCTTCCATCTCGCTCCGTCGTCGTACGACACCTCCAGTGAGACGTTCTTGACGGTGCTTCCGGCCGAGCCCTCCTGGTGGTACAGCGTCAGGCCGATGGAGGAGGGGTTGCCACGGTTCTGCTTGTCGAGCGCGATGTCGTAGTCGGCGAGAAGCAGCGGGATGACGGGCTTGACGCCCTCCACCGGGCGTTCCGAGGTGAACGTCCAGACGGAGCCGGTCCGCGTCGAGAGCTTGGCCCAGGTCGCCTGGTTCTCCACGGTGAACTCGACGCGGTAGCCCGCCTTCTCCGCCGGGAGGTCGATGGCGCCCGCGGGCATGTAGTCCGTCTCCGAGATCAGTTCATCCCCCTTGTACAGCTTGAACTTGGTGCGCAGTCCCCGCTCGAAGTCGCTCGTGTACGCGGCGGCGAAGTTGCGGCTCGCGTCCACGAAGCCCTGCATGGAGATGAACAACAGGTCGCCGTCCCTGTGGACCGGGTTGCGCGGGTCGACCCCCGGCGTCAGCGGCTGCTTGAACCAGGTGAGGCCGGTCTTCTGCCCCGGCCGCTGGTAGACCCGGAACTCCGGCTCGATGAGCACCACGCGCGGCGTCTGGGGACGCGGCCACGCGTTGTTGTACGGCCGCTCGGGCGTGATCACGGAGTTGTTCCAGCGCACCTCCGGGTCGGGGACGATGTAGGTGACCCGGGTGCGGGGCGTACGGGGCAGGGGCAGGCTCGTGGTGACCGAGGCGGTGTCCCAGGGCTGGAAGGCGAAACGGGCCTCGTTCGCCGTCACGTCATCGGCGAGCTGGGTGTGGAAGTCGGCCTCCTCCCTGGCCAGCGACCTGGTGTTCACGACGTAGCGCAGGTCGTCGGGCACCCGGCCCTTCTCCCGCAGGAACAGGTCGTACTGGTAGGGGCTCGTCACGACCCCCTTGGCCGTGACCGGCACCGGGACGCGGCGCGCCAGGGAGAGCAGCTTCTCCCCCTCCTCCCGTGACAGCCACACCGTCGGCACGGTGAGCTTCACGACCACCCCGCCCGGGGAGGGGTTGGCTCCGGGACGGTCGTTGTAGATCGCCACCATCTTCGCGCCCGCGGCGGCCGCGTTGTTGGACTGGACGGCGGGCGGGATCTCGTCGCTCCGCCGGATCAGGGCCAGCTTGCCGCGCAGCTTCCCGCCCCTGAGGTCCTCCGGCCTGCCCTGCCCGGCGTCGGCGGCGAGCAGCACCTGCGTACCCTCCAGCCTGGGCAGCTCGGTGAAGGAGTCGCTGAACCACTGCGGCGCGTAGTAGTCGGGGTTCAGCTCGACACCGGGTGTCTTCATGGTGATGGCGGGCGCGTCGAGGCGCCATTGGGTACCGACGGAGAAGGTGCCCTTCGTGACCTTCCTCGTCGGCTGGACGAACAGCCGCTCCTCGATCAGCGCCCCGGGCCTGATGTACGTGCCGCTCAGGGTCGGGGTGTCGCCCTTCAGCGCCGACCGGTACCACTTGAGGTACGCGGCGGCCCCCATGTTGCGCTTGGTCTCGTGGTCGGGGGTCTGGACCTTGACCTCGACGGCCTTGCGGGCGTCCAGCACGATCTCGGTGTCCTTGGTGATCCGTAGCTCCGGGTCCCCGGCGAGGCTCACGTTCAGCGGCGTCCCCTCCGAGTTCGTGCTGTCCTCCCAGGCGGGCATCGTGAAGAGGTAGCCGAGCACGGAGTAGGTGCCCTGCGGCACCATCAGGCAGGCGGCCGGACCGGACTCCTCCTCGGGGCAGGGCAGGGTGACCGCCTTCGGCAGGGAGCCGCCATTTCTCGTGCCCCGCTCAAGGTCGAGCACCTCGAACCCGCCGTGCGCCGGACGGCCGTCCCTGGCGACGCCCCTGATCCGCAGTTCCACGAGCGGCTCGGTGATGTTCCCGGTGAGCAGTGTCCGCACGCCCCCGCGCTGCGGCACGCTCGCCACCAGTTCTCCCCGCAGCGGGCCCATCGGGGCACCGGCGGGGTCGAGGGTGACGGTGACCTCGGCCGTGCCCCCGGCCGGGAGGGCGACCGTCGCCGGTGACACGGTGAACGCCCCGGCCGCACTCAGCGCGAGCTGCACGGGCGCGGTGGTGACGTTGCGGTAGGTGAGCGTACGGACGACCCGGCCGGTGTCCTTGACGATGTTGCCGAACGTGAGCGCGCCCTCGGAGGCCACGACCGGTCCGGCGAGCGCCGTGGCGACATCCACCCGGCCGCCGCCCTGCTCGTCGACGGTGTTGCCGTCCTGATGCCTGGCCGTGCCCATCATCAGGGCCTTCAGCTCGCCCGCGCCGATGCCGGGCCTGGCCTGGCGTAGCAGGGCCGCGGCCCCCGCCGCGTGCGGGGTGGCCATGGACGTGCCGGAGGCGCCGGTGTAGAACTCGCCGACATCGGTGCCGAGCACCGTCCCCTTGGCCCGTGCCGCGACGATGCCCACGCCGGGCGCGGTGAGGTCGGGCTTGACCGAGAAGTCGGCGGGTATGGGGCCTCGGCTGGAGAAGCCCGCGAGCTTGTCCGCGCGGTCCACGGCGCCGACGGTGAGCGCCGACGCCGCGTCGCCGGGGCTTCCGACGCATCTGTCACAGCCGCTGTTGCCCGCCCCGATGACGAAGAGCGCGCCGTGACGCCGCGTCAGCTCGTTCACGGCGTAGGTGAGCGGGCCACCGGGGTGCGGGTCGCCGAGGCTCATGTTGACGATGTCGGCGCGCTTCTCGGCGACCGCCCACTCCATGCCGTCGATGATCCCCGATGTGTCGCCAAAGCCGTCCGCGCCCAGCACCTTGCCGTTCAGGAGCTTCGCGCCGGGGGCCACGCCCTTCAGCCGCCCGCCGGAGGCCGCTCCGCTGCCCGCGATGGTGCCGGCGACGTGCGTGCCGTGCCCGTTGAGGTCGGCCGTGTCGTTCTCCCCGGTGAAGTCCCGCGCGTCCGCGACCTTCCCTGCCAGGTCGGGGTGGCCCGCGTCCACGCCGGTGTCGAGCACCGCCACGGTCGTACCGGCCCCGTCGAACCCGGCCGCCCACGCGGCGGGCGCGGAGATCTGCGGGACGCTGTGCTCCAGGGCGGCCCGCACCCGCCGGTCGAGCCAGATCTTGCCGACCCCCGCCAGCGGAGCGGCCTTCCGGTTCTCCGTACGGTCTTGCCGGCCGCTCTCGCTGCGGGCGAGAGCGGCCAGCGCGCCGCCGAGTTCCGCGGCCTGTTTCTTGTCCGCCGACATCCCGGCGCCGCCGATGCTCTCCAGGCGGCGCGTCAGGCTGGTCCCCGGTATCGCGGGCGGCGCCGCGGCGGCGGCGAGGGCCCGGTCGGTGTAGGTCATGATCAGCGGGACCGTCCCGCTGGCGGAGTCGGCGCCCCCCTGGCCGATCAGCGCCGTCACGTTGAACAGTTCGGGATCGAGGCGGCTCGGGACCAGGCCGATGACGTCGTTGGGGATGACGCTGACCTCCCCCTTGTCCTCCCGCACCTGGAACGTCGGGGTGTGACCGTCCTCGCGGCGGGCCGGGGTGACGGTGGCCGCCTGGCGTCCGCCGTCGAGGATCCTGACGTGGACACGGTCGCCGGTCACCAGCGTGACGTCGAAGGTGTCTGGTTTCGTGGTGAATGTGCCCGGTTTGGCCGGGGCGGCGTCCGGGGCGTTCCTCGCCTTGGCGTTGTCGATCGCGGCGGACGCGGGTGCCCCGAGTGTGGCACCGCACGCTGTGGCCACGGCGACGGCCGCTACCCATCTTCGCATCAACGGACCTCCGGAATACGATAAGTAGATCGACCGAATTCCTAACGGCCAGGAGTTGGGCGTGTCCATGTTTCTCGGGTGGCCAGAACATGACTTGTCGTGAACCCGTCACACGACCGTGACGGGACCCGCCTACGTTCGGTTCGCACGGCGAGAAGGCTCGGAGGGGGAACGGCGTCATGGACCGGCGGCTGCTGGACGGGCTCGGTGTCACGGCGACCGAGGAGGGGGCCTACCGCGCGCTGCTGCGCCACGGCCCGGCCACGCTGACCGAGCTGGCCGCCGAGGCCGAGGCGTCGGTGGCCGGGCTGCGCCGGACGCTGCCGCGCCTTGAGGACCTGGGCCTGGTCGCGCGCCTGGCCGGTCGCCCGCTGCGGCTGATCGCCACGCCGCCGCACCTCGCGCTGGACGCGCTGGCCGCGCGGCGCCAGAAGGAGATCGCGCACAGCCGCGCGGCGGCGGCCCTGCTGGCCGCCGAGATCGCCGACCGTACCGGGCCGCAGCCCGAGGAGCTCGTCGAGGTCGTCATCGGCCAGGCGGCCGTGGCCAGGCGCTACCTGCAGATCGAGCGCACCGCGACCGAGGAGTTCCTCGTGCTGGTGCACCCCCCGTACGCCGTCGACGTCGGCACCGACCTGGAGGAGTGGGCTCCGCGATCCTGGCCGATGGTCCGGGGGATCTACGGGCCGCGCGCGTTCGAGGACCCGAGCATGTTCGAGCACACCCGGCGGGCGATCGCCGAGGGCGAGCAGGCGCGTCTCGGCCACGTCCCGATGAAGCTCGCCGTGGCCGACCGCAGGACCGCGATCCTGCCGCTGGGCTCGGAGGAGGACCGGGCGGTGGAGAGCGCGCTCGTCGTGCACCCCTCAGCCCTCCTCGACGCGCTCGTCGGGCTGTTCGAGGTGCTCTGGCGGGCCGCCACCCCCCTGCGTCCCACCGCCCTCCGCTCCCCCGACCCCGGCGCCGGTGGATCTCCCCGGGAGGGCTTCGACACGGACGTGCTCACGCTGCTGGCGGCCGGGCTGACGGACGACGCGATCGCGCGGCAGCTGAACATCAGCCCCCGTACGGTCCAGCGCCGGGTACGGTCCCTCTGCGACCATCTCGGTGCGGGCACCCGCTTCCAGGCGGGCCTGCTCGCCGCCCGCCAGAACCTCCTGGGCGACTGACACCGGTGGGACGTTTCACCTATCGTCTCTGACATATCTCCCGTATCGGGAAATGCTTTGTGGTTACCCTTGGACCGTGCCCGTCTACGTGGCCGTGGATCTCGGACCTGAGAGCGGCCGGGTATTGACCGGCGAATTCGATGGTGAGCGGCTCGCGGTGCGGGAAGTGCACCGCTTCGCCAACCGGCCCGTCCGCGTCCTCGACGGCCTCTACTGGGACGTGCTGGGACTTCTCACCCAGGCTCGCGGGGGCATCGCGCTGGCCGCCGCCCGCGGCCGTCTCACCAGCGTGGGCGTGAACGCCTGGGGCGGCGACTTCGCGCTCCTCGACCGCGACGGGCGGCTGCTGGCCAATCCCCGCCACCACCTCGACCCCTACACCTCCGGCCTGGCGGGGCTCGTCTCCTGGCAGGACCACTACGAGCTGACCGGCGTCCACCCGGGCCCCGGCACCACGGCCTGCCAGCTGCTGGCGCACGCCGGGTCCCCGCTGCTGGACGCGGCCGACCACCTGGCGATGATCCCGGACCTGTTCACGCTCTGGCTGAGCGGCGAGATGCTCGCCGAGCGGACGATCGCGAGCACCAGCCAGCTGCTGGACGCCAGGACCGGCCGGTGGGCGAACAGCCTCGTCACCCGCCTGGGGCTGCCCCACCACCTGCTCGCCGACCGGCTCGTCGAGCCCGGTACGGTCGCCGGGCCGCTGCGCGACGGAGGCGGGGACGGCGGAAAGGCGAAGAACGGAAGAAACGGCAGGAACGGCAGGGGGCCGGGCGCGACCGTGGTCGTCGCGGTGGCCGGCCACGACGCCGCCTCCGCCGCGGCGGCGCTTCCCGTCTCGTCCGGCTCGGTCGGCTACATCTCCTTCGGCCCCCGCTCGCTGGCCGGTCTGGAGCTCGACGCGCCGGTCACAAGCCGGGAGGCCAGGCTGGCGGGCTTCACCAACGAGGGCGGCGTCATGGGGACCGTGCGCTTCACCCGGTCCCTCAACGGCCTGCTGCTGCTCCAGGAGTGCCGCCGGGCCTGGGGGGTGCGCACCTCGTACGCGGATCTGGTCGCCGAGGCCACCACGGCGCCCGCGTTCGGGCCCCTGATCGACCCCGGCCACCCGTGGTTCCTCGAACCCGGTGACATGCCGGCCAGGATCGCGGCCTACTGCCGCTCGACCGGCCAGGCGCCGCCCTCGGACCGCGCGCAGACGGTGCGCTGCGTCCTGGAGAGCCTCGCCTGCTCCTACCGGTGGGCCCTGGAGCGGGCCGAGTTCCTCAGCGACCGGCGGGTGGAGGCCGTGCACCTCGTGGGGGGCGGGGCCTCCAGCGACACCCTGTGCCGGCTCGTCGCCGACTTCGCCGGACGGCCGGTGCTCGCGGGCCCCGTGGAGGCGACCGCCGTGGGGAACCTGCTGGTCCAGGCGATGGCCGACGGCCGCGTCGGCTCCCTCACCGAGCTGCGCGAGGTGGTCCGCCGCTCGTTCAGGCCCCGGCCCTTCCCGCCCTCGGGGCAGCGGGAGCCGTACGAGATCGCCTACTCCCGCTACCGGCGGCTGTCCGGGATCGACGGGTTCTGGAACGGTGCGGGGCCCGACCCGGCCGCCGGGCACCGGACGCGCCCGGCCCGTCACGCCGCGTCGACGGTGTCGCGGACGCCGGTGCCGCTGGAGCCGGTGCCGTCAGTGGGACTCGCGGGCGACCGCGTCGCCGCTGGAGCCGACGAGGAAGTCGAGGTCGGCGCCCCGGTCGGCCTGCATCACGTGGTCGACGTAAAGGCGTTCCCAGCCCCGTGACGGCGCGGCGAAGGCCGCCCGCATGGCGTCCGAGGGGCCGCGCCTGGCCAGGTCCTCCGGCGGGATGTCGATGTCCAGCCGCCTGGCCTCGACGTCCAGGACGATCGGGTCGCCGGTCCGCACCAGCCCGAGCGGGCCGCCCGCCGCGGCCTCGGGCGCCACGTGCAGGACCACCGTCCCGTACGCCGTGCCGCTCATCCGGCCGTCGCAGATCCGTACCATGTCACGCACCCCGAGCTCCAGGAGCTTGGCCGGCAGGGGCACGTTGGCCACCTCCGGCATCCCCGGGTAGCCCTTGGGACCGCAGCCGCGCAGCACGAGCACCGAGGAGGGGTCCACGTCGAGATCGGGGTCGTCGATCCGCGCGTGCATGTCCTCGACGCTGTCGAAGACCAGGGCCCTGCCCCGGTGGCGCATCAGCTCGGGCGAGGCCGCCGCGGGCTTGATGACGGCCCCGGACGGCGCCAGGTCGCCGTACAGGACGGCGATGCCCGCGGCCTCCTGCAGCGGCTGGTCGCGCGGGCGGATGACGGTCTCGTCCCAGATCCGCGCGTCGTCCAGGTGGCCGGTCAGCGGCCTGCCGGTCACCGTCAGCGCCTCCGGGTCCAGCAGGTCGCGTACCTCGCGCAGCACGGCCAGCAGCCCGCCCGCGCGGTGCAGGTCCTCCATCAGGTGGCGGCCCGCCGGTTGCAGGTCGACCAGGAGCGGCACCCCGGCGCCGGTGCGGTCGAAGTCGTCGAGGGAGAGCTCGACGCCGAGCCGGCCCGCGATGGCCAGCAGGTGCACCACCGCGTTGGTGGATCCGCCGACGGCGGCCAGCGCCACGATCGCGTTGAGGAAGGACCCCCTGGTCAGCAGGGCGCTGGGGCGCAGGTCCCGTTCGACGAGCTCGACGGCGAGCCGCCCGGTCTCGTGGGCGCCCTCCAGCAGGCGGCTGTCGGGGGCGGGCGTGCCCGCCAGGCCGGGGATGGTGGTGCCGAGCGCCTCGGCGACGCAGGCCATGGTGGAGGCGGTGCCCATGGTGTTGCAGTGGCCCCTGCTGCGGATCATCGACGACTCCGAGCGCAGGAACGCCTGCTCGGTCAGGGTGCCCGCGCGGACCTCCTCGCTGAGCCTCCACACGTCCGTGCCGCAGCCCAGCTGCACGCCGCGGAAGGTGCCGGTGAGCATGGGCCCGCCGGGGAGCACCACGGCGGGCAGGTCGACCGAGGCCGCGGCCATCAGCAGGGACGGGATGGTCTTGTCGCAGCCGCCCAGCAGCACCACGCCGTCGATCGGGTTGGCCCGCAGCATCTCCTCGGTCGCCATCGCGGCCATGTTGCGCCACAGCATCGCGGTGGGCCTGACCAGGGTCTCGCCCAGCGAGACGACGGGCAGGTTCATCGGGACGCCCCCGGCCTCCCAGACGCCCCGCTTGACGCTCTCGGCCACCTCGTCGAGGTGGGAGTTGCACGGGGTGAGGTCGGAGGCGGTGTTGGCGATCGCGATGTGCGGACGGCCGTCGAAGGCGTGCGCGGGCAGCCCGCGCCGCATCCAGGCCCGGTGGATGTAGGCGTTGCGGTCGGTTCCCGCGTACCACTGTGAACTGCGCCGTTCCGCCGTCACGTTCTCAGCCCCATTTGCCGAACGGTAGTCTACGGAACCCGATTCTTGTACCTCCGGCCCCGCCCGGCGGCGCCGTCTGGAAGGTTCCATCCGTGAGAGCGTTCGTCGTGACCGGGCCTCGCCGCTTCGCCGTGCTGGACGTCGAGCCGCCGGTTCCCGGCCCCGGGCAGGTCGTGGTCGACGTGGAGCGGGCCGGGGTGTGCGGCACCGACATGGAGTTCTTCAGCGGCGAGATGGCCTATCTCGAGGAGGACAACGCCCGCTACCCCATGCGGCTCGGCCACGAGTGGTGCGGGACGGTCTCCTCCGTCGGCGAGGGCGTCGACGGCGGCTGGGTCGGCACCCGCGTCACCGGCGACACCATGCTCGGCTGCGGCAGGTGCCGCCGCTGCCTGGGCGGGCTGCAGCACGTGTGCGAGGACCGCTTCGAGATCGGCATCCGGGGCGGGTGGCCGGGCGCCCTGGCCGAGCGGCTCCCCGTGCCGGTCACGGCGCTGCACGTCCTGCCGGACACGGTCGACGCGGCGGCCGGGGCGATGGTCGAGCCGGGCGGCAACGCGCTGCGGGCCGTCGAGGCCGCGGCCCTCGCCCCCGGCGACCGGCTGCTGGTGCTGGGGCCGGGGACGATCGGCCTGCTCGCCGCCCAATTCGCCCTGGCGCGCGGGGCGGAGGTCCACATCATGGGCCTGTCGGAGCCGTCGCTGGAGTTCGCCCGTACCCTCGGGGTGCACGGGGCGTGGACCTCGGACGGGCTTCCCGATCTTCCGTTCGACGCCGTCGTCGACGCCTCCAACGCCCCCGGCCTGCCCTCCCTCGCCGTCGACCTGGTGGAGCCGGGCAAGCGGGTGGTCTACATCGGCCTGGCGCCGAGCCCCAGCGCCGTCGACACGCGCGTGCTGGTGCTCAAGGACGTCACGGCCGTCGGCGTCCTGAGCGCCTCGCCCGGCCTGGCCGGGGCGATCGGGCACTACGCCTCGGGTTCGGTGGACCCCCGGCCGCTCGTGGCGGCCGTCGTCGGGCTCGACGGGGTGGGCGAGGTCCTCTCCGGCTCCCGCCCCGCGGGGTGCGGCCCCGGCCCCAAGATCCACGTCGATCCCCGGCTCTGACCGCCCGGCCCTCCGGCGCAGACCGGGAACGCGGGCGCTCACCCGCGCCGGTTGCTAATTCGTTACCTTCCATCCAAGTGCGTGACACGATATACACGTGTTACACGCCCGATTAATTGCTCTTCGCGACAAATAAAGCACCGAGCACCACGGCAACCAGCGCGGCGGCGCGCGCCTTGCCTGACTTACCCCCCAGGTCAGGAAAGGATCTTCATGTCCCAACGTTCTCGGCTCTGGAACCGGCTACTCTCCACGACATCCCCGGTACGGCGATCCCCCGCCGTACCGGGCCGTACGGGCGAAAAAAGGCCCGTCCGGCGCGGCCTGGCGGCCGTCGTGGCCGCGATGGTCGGCGCGGCCCTGTTCGTCCCCACGGCGGCCCAGGCCGCCGACCCCGCGTACCAGGTGCTGGTCTTCTCCAAGACGGCCGGCTTCCGGCACGACTCGATCCCCGCGGGCCTCCAGGCGATCCGCGACCTGGGGACGGCCAACAACTTCACCGTCACCGCCACCGAGGACGCCGCGGCCTTCACCACGGCCAACCTGGCGCGCTTCAAGGCGGTGGTGTTCCTCAGCACCACCGGTGACGTGCTCAACGGCACCCAGCAGACCGCCTTCGAGTCCTACGTCAACGGGGGCGGCGGCTACGTCGGCATCCACGCCGCCGCCGACACCGAGTACGACTGGCCGTACTACGGCACCCTGGTGGGCGCCTGGTTCAAGGGGCATCCGGCGCCCCAGCAGGCGACGATCAGGACCGAGGACCGCGCGCACGCGGCCACCGCCCACCTGGGGGCGACCTGGTCGAGAAGCGACGAGTGGTACAACTACCGCACCAACCCTCGCAACACCGCGCGAGTGCTGCAGAACCTCAACGAGGGCAGCTACACCGGCGGCGACATGGGCGACCACCCGATCACCTGGTGCCGTCCGATGACGTCCGGCCGCTCGTTCTACACCGGGCTCGGGCACACGGCGAGCTCCTTCACCGAGCCGGGCTTCCGGTCGCTCCTGCTCGGCGGCATCCGGTACGCGGCCGGGTGGGCCAAGGCCGACTGCCGCCCTGAGACCGGCTACACGAGCCTGTATAACGGCTCGACCACCGGCTGGACGCAGAGCGGCCCCGGCAGCTTCACCAACACCGACGCCACCCTCACCTCCACCGGGGGCATGGGCGTGCTGTGGTACTCGGCGAAGAAGTACTTCGCCTACTCGCTGAAACTGGACTGGAGGGTCGCCGGGGACGACAACTCGGGCGTCTTCGTGGGCATGTCGGCCACCGACCCCACGAACACCTCCAAGGGGTACGAGGTCCAGATCGACGCCACCGACGCGGCCGACCGCACCACCGGGTCCGTCTACGCGGTCAAGTCCGCCGACATCGCCGCCCGCGACGCGTCCCTGAACCCGCCGGGCACATGGAACACCTACGAGCTCCTCGTCCAGGGCGAGCGGCTCCAGGTCTTCCTCAACGGCACCAGGATCAACGACTTCACCAACACCGACCCGGCCCGCAGCATCCGCGAGGGGCACATCGGCATCCAGAACCACGGCACGGGTGACGACGTCTCCTTCCGCAACGTCCGGATCAAGGAGCTGGGCGGCACCGGCCCGATCACGACCACGGCCGAGGCGGAGTCCTACACCTCCAACTCGGGCGTGCAGATCGCCGACCACGGCCCGGCCAGTGGCGGCAGGACCGCCGGGTTCATCGAGAACGGCGACTGGGTCGGCTACTCGTCGATCAGCACGGCGGGCGCCACCGCCTTCGGCGCCCGCATCGCCTCCGCCGGATCGGGCGGCACCATCCAGGTCCGCTCGGGATCGGCCACCGGGACCGTCCTCGGCTCGGTCGCCGTACCGAACACCGGGGGCTGGGAGACCTTCCAGAACGTCTCCACTCCCCTGACCGGATCGGCCTCGGGGCCGCTGTTCCTCACCTTCACCGGGGGCGGCGGATTCCTGTTCGACGTCGACACCCTCACCCTCACCCGGTGAGCCGAGGCTCGTGGCGCGCCCCTCCGGCGCGCCACGAGCCCCGTCCGGTCACGGCGTACGGAGACCGTCAAAACCGTTCAGGCCGTCATACGGCCAGGTCGGCGAGGCGGTCGACCTGGTCGGCGTCGCGGGCCCAGCAGTAGAGGATCACCTCGTCGGCGCCGAGGTCCGTGAACGCGGTGATCGCGTCACGGATCCGCTCCGGCGTGGTGAGCATGTTCTCCACGACCCGGACGGTGTCGCCCAGGAAGCCGTAGTAGGAGGTGATCGCCTCCTCGGCGTCCCGGACGGTGCTCTCGGGGCCGAGGGCCACGTTGACCTGCGCGACCATGCGGGGCCGCCCGTGCCGTCCCGCCTCGGTCCAGGACCGCTCGACGTCACGCATGAGCGGGTCGGCCAGGGCGACGGGCGCGGCGCACAGGTAGCCGTCCCCCCATCGGGCGACGCGTTCCAGGGCGGCGGGGGCGAAGGCCCCGATCAGGATCTCCGGGCCGCCCTCCCGTACGGGGGCCGGGCCGATCGGGCCGACCTCCTCGCTGTAGGGTTCGCCGGACCAGACGCGCCGTAGCGTCGCCAGCTGCCGGTCGAGCCTGCGCCCGCGCCCGCGGATGTCGATCCCCGCGGCGAGGTAGTCGTCCTGGCGCGTGCCGATCCCGACGCCGAGGGTGAAGCGGCCGTCGGACACGCGGTCCAGGGTCGCGGCCTGCTTGGCGAGCAGCGCCGACTGGCGCAGGGGCCCGAGCAGCACCTCGGTCTGTACGCGGATCCGCGTGGTGGCGCCCGCGATGGCCGCCAGCGTGATCAGGGGCTCGGGGTTCGCGTAGACGAGACGGTCGAGCAGGCCGAGGGTGGTGAAGGGGCCGGCGTCGGCGCGCCTGGCCCAGGAGAGCAGCGACAACGGGTCGCCGACGGGCAGGCCGAGACCTACGTTCATGGGATTCAACCTCCGGAAGGGCATGCGGAAACGACTGCCGCCCCTCCACCGCCGCGTACGGTCGCCGTGCGCGGCGCGCTCCCGTACTGCGACGTCTTTCCGGGGAGCGCGATCCTTGGAGTGCCACCATTCTACCCACCACCGGACACGGCGCCCCGGCGACCTCCCCCGGTACGGGGGACCCTGGCTGGTTCGCGGAGAAGATCTTTTGGATATGATCTTGCGGTGGCTGGATCGATGCGGCGCGGCATCGAACCCGCCGCCGCGGCCGGTGATCCGGCGATGGTCCGCCTGCGTGACGGCGGAGCGGTCCGCTCGACGCAGGGGACCAGTCGCTGGGTCGCCGAGCATCGCGGCGAGCCGGGCCACCGGACGGCGCTGGGCTGTCGAACGGCACTGGATCACCTCACGTGGGCCACCTGACGGCACGGCCGGGACCGAACGGCGTGCCGCCGCCATCCCCGCCACCCCCGCCAC